>JALSJG010000237.1 GCA_026989475.1 Thermaceae bacterium
AGCAGGCTCCCGCGGAGCACGAGGTTTGCCGCCCACAGCGAACGCGGGCATTCCTTGGATAAGAGGGCGGGAGCGAGGGGGCAGAGCGTGGGGTTTTGGAAGCTCAGGAGCTCGAGCACAACGAAGAGGCTAAAGGGAAGTACCACCGCGAGGGCGGCTCCGGTCGGCTACCAGAGGACCCGGACCGCGAGCAGGAAGAACCCGCCGCTTAGCACCAGCGCGGCGAGGAGCCAGGGGAGCTCGGGTAGCGCGCGGAGTTCCCGGTAAGCGAGGATCGGAGGCAGCGCCATGAGGAGGGTCCATACCAGGTGCAGGCCGAGCTCGACGGCGAGCAGCGAGGTCCGTGCCCCGGCGGATCGCAACACCTCGGCGGCGTCCTCGGGCCAGCGCGCGTAGCTGGCCACGACCAGCGCCAAGCCGCCGTAGAGATAGGCGGTCTCCAGCAACCGCAGCTTCAGGGAGAAACCGGTCTCCCTCGCTTCCATGGCCATGATCAGGCCGAGCAGCACGGGGAAGAGAAGAACCCCGGGAAGAAGGTAGAGCCTCAAGAACCGAACCGCACTCACGGTGCGCTCTCCAGGAGCTCTCGTGCTTCCTCCGCCGCCAGCCTGCGGGCGAGGGGATTGCCGGCGTACTCGGCAAACATGATGCCCTCGTCCCGGAGCCTTGCGCCTAACTCGCCGAGATCCTCCCGGGTTCCCCAACCGCGAAGCTCCCGGGCGAGCCGGTCGGCCCCGAGCAGTTCGAAGACCAGGTACCACCTCCGGAGCTGGGTACAGGCCTGGGAAAGCAGCGCCTTTCCCGCCGGGCTGTCCGGCGGGGGGTAGGGAACCCACCGGGAGCCGGCGAGCTCCCGCACGTTTTTCGGGGTCGCCGCGCGTGCTGCGAGCCTCGGTGCGAGCCCGGCGCAGATCCCATATCTACCCGCCTCCTCGAAGAGGAGCGCGAGCGACGGGTCGTCGAGCTCCGAGATCAGCCGCCGGGTCCAGTAGGCGGTCTCCGTACGTAGCGGCAGCAGGTAAAACGGGTGCAGGAGCCAGCGTCCCCCCGTGCCGTAAAGCACCTGCCTGCGGTTCCCGAGGCCGGGGTGAACCTCGATGAGCGCGGGTGCCCGGCCCGACCACTCTGCGAGCCTAAAGAGCGCGGCCCGCGCCGGCTCGACCGGGGCGGGGTAGTCCTTGGGTGCGCGATAGGGGATCCCCGCGACCTCGCCCCTTGGGGGCATGATCGGCTTCCCCGCGCGCCACGCCTCGAGTTCCACCCGCAGCCGGAGCTGCTCCTCCCTCAACCGCTCGGCGAAGGGGCGCGGTTCGATCGAGGCTGCCAGCATGCCGGCGCCGAGGGCCAGGAGCAGCCAGGGGAGGGGCCGGGCGAAGCCGCGCGCGTAGGGGGTGAAGGTGCGCTCCCAAAACGGCAGCGCCAGCCCGGCGAGGAGCGCGATCGCGCCCAGCAGGGTAAAGGCGAGCGCCCGCCAGGGGCGGTCTTCGGTGAGGGGTAACCA
>JALSJG010000238.1 GCA_026989475.1 Thermaceae bacterium
GTGAATCGCCTCGGGGGTGTCCTCGTCCACCGTGATCGCGCCGCGAATGCCCCGGACCATGGGGCGATTTTGACCCGCCGGCGGCGCGGGGCGCAAGCTACTCGGCCTGCTCGGTGAAGAGGGGGACGCGTACGAGGGCGTACCCCAGCCCAGCGGCCACCAGGGCGATGGGGAGGACCTGGTAGCCGGCGAGCTCGGTCGCGAGGGCCACCGCCGCGAGCGGCGTGCGGGCGCTCCCCGAAAGCCAGGCCACCGCCCCGGCGAGGGCTAGGGCGGTGGGGTCCAGGGGCCAAGGCAGAACGCGGGCGAAGACCAGTCCCAGGAGGCCGCCCAGGACCAGGGTGGGGGTGAGCGGGGCGCCGTAGCCGCCGAAACCCAGGAAGAGGGCGGCGAGCAGGTAGCGGAGGAGGAAGAGCAACGCAAGGGCCTCTGTGGAGAGGAGGGGAAGGGCGCCGAGCTCGAGCCATCCGTATCCCGCCCCCAAAACCTCGGGGGCGAGAGCGGCGCTCGCCCCCAGAGCAAGCCCGAGCAGGAGGTGGCGCTGCCAGAAGGAAAGCCGCTGCCCCTGGTGGAAGCTAAGGCGGATCAGCTCGCCCCAAAGGTTCGCAAATAGGGCCACCAGCAGGGTGAGGAACGCTGCTGCCCAGAGTTCCTCCTGCCCCAGGGTACCTGGGGCGAGCCGGATCAGGGGCCCGTAACCGAAGAGCCCGCCGTAGACCGCGAACCCAGCGAAGGCGCCCACCAGCGCGGGGGTTAGCCGGGCGGCCTCGAGCTTGAGGCTTTTGTAAAAGATCTCGGTGGCGAAAAGCGCCCCGGCGAGCGGCGCGTGGAAGGCGGCGGCGAACCCCGCCGCCAGCCCGGCGTGGCCCATGGCGGCGGCCTCGGCCGGGTCGAGGGCGAGGCCGAGCCTGCGCCCCAGCCAGTCGCCGAGCACCGCCATCGGTCCCTCGCGGCCGAGGGGGCTCCCGGCGGGGAGCTCGGCGAGGCTACCGAGCCCGTAGCGAAGCTGGGGGGCGAGGTGCACCCGCTCGCCCTCGCGAAAGGCCAGAATCAGCCGGGAGAGCCCGCGGTTCGAGCCGAGCAGCGAAGCGGCCGCGTAAAGCAAGGGGAAGACCAGCACCCCGGCCCAGGGGCTCAGCTCGACGAAGGCCTGTCCCAGTCCCCCTTCTCCCGAGGGCCCCGGGGGCAGGAAGCCGAGCACGCGTCCAAGCCAGAAGGCCTCGAGCTCCCGAAGCCCATAGGCAAGCCCCGCGGCCAACAGGCCGGCGAGCGCCCCCGCGAGGGCGTAGAGCAAAAGCGCCCGGGCCACGTCACCAGCCTACGACGGCGTCCAGGGGTTCGCCGGGTTGGAGCTCGGGGAGGGGAACGCCGAGCGCCTCCCGGCTACCCAGCACCGCCCAGGCGAGCACCTCCGCCGCCGGCAGGCCCCGCCCGAGGAGGAGCCGGACCTCGTCCCAAACGTCGAGGCTTCCCCCGGAGAGGGCGGAATCGGTGCCGAGGGCGAGGGGTACCCGGTGCTTTCGGTAAAGCGCGTAGGGAGGGAGCCCCGCCTTTAGGTTCAGGTTCGAGCGGGGACAGCTCACGAGCCGGGCGCCATGGTCGGCGATCGTCCTCACGTCCGCTTCGCTTACCTGCACCCCGTGGATGAGGAGCGGCCTGGCCTCCAACACGCCGAGCTCGGCGAGGTATTCGATGGACGTAAGGCCCGTGGGGTGAAGGTCTCGGGGAAGCCCCTTTCTTTGGTGAAACTCGGCGATCGCTCCGGTCCGGTCTTGAAAGTAGGCGAGCTCCTCGGGGCTCTCCGCGGCGTGGATCTGGAGCGGGAGCCCTTCCTCTCGCGCGAGCGCTACCGCGCCCCGCATGAGGCTCGGGGTGAGGGAATAGGGGGCGTGGGGGGAGAGGCCCAGGCGCGCCCCGCCCGGCCGCTCGAGCTTTTTGAGCCGCCGCACGGTCGCCCGGAGCTTTTCCAGGTATTCCCTTTCGGCTTCAGGGGGCATGATCCCGAGCACTTCGAGATAGGCGACCCCAGTGAAGGGCGCCTCAAGCAGCCACCACTCGAGGGTCCCGTCGTCCTTCGCCACGATGTCGCCGAGGATCTTCTGGCCGGCGGTAGCGGCCGCCTCTTTGGCAAGCCCTAGCCCCCGTGCTTCGTTTCTCGGGAAGACCGCCTTGAAAACGAACTCCATGAAGGGTCCCCGGAAGACCGGTCCCAGCCCGAGGTCGAGGTGGGTGTGGGCGTTCGCGGCGTCCGGGCCCAGGTAGGTGGAAAAGCGCCGCTCGCGGGCGTTCGGGTGCTCTTTTAAAAGCGCATCCCGCCGCCCGAGTGCGAGGATCCGCCGGCCGTCGGTGAGGAGCGCTCCTTCGGGGACGACTCCCTCGGGGCCGAAGATCGCGTAGGGGGCGCTCCAGACCTCCATCACGCGGGTTCGGGCAGGTCTACCTTGAGGACGTTATAGAAGACGTCCCGCTCCGCCGGAATAAAGCCGGCGGCGCGGATGAAGCGCTGGATCTGGGCGACGGTGGCGTGGGTGCGGTCGTAGCCGCCTGCGGCCGAGACCACGTTTTCCTCGAGCATCGTCGAGCCGAAGTCGTTGGCCCCGTAAAAGAGGGCGGTCTGGGCGACGCGAAAGCCCATCGTGGGCCATGAGGCCTGAAGATTGGGGATGTTGTCGAGGGCAAGCCGGCTCACCGCCAGGGTCTTCAGGTACTCGTGGGCGCTCGCCTCCGGGGCTTTGCCGGCGTAGGCGGTGTTCTTGGTCTGGAGCGTCCACATGGCGAAGGCGGCGAATCCCCGGCCGTAGCGCTCCCTGGCCCGGTCTTCCTGATCGCGGATTCGCACCAGGTGAAGCGCCCGCTCTCTGGGCCCCTCGCCGAAGCCGATCACCATGCTCGCGAGGGTGTAAAGCCCGAGCTCCTGGGCCGCGTCCACGATGCGGAACCAGTCGGCGGTGGAGATGCGGCGCTTGGCCGCTTTGTGGCGCACCTCGTCCACCAGGATCTCGGCCCCGGCCCCGGGCATCCCATCGAGCCCCGCCGCTTTAAGCCGGGCGAGGATCTCGCGGGCGTCGAGCCCGGTAAGGCGCTCGAGGCCCAGGATCTCCTCCGGGCTGAAGGCGTCGATGCGGACCTCGGGGTGGTGGCGTTTTAAGTAGCGGAGCATCTCCTCGTACCAGGAGAGGGGGAGTTCGGGGTGGACGCCGCCCTGGAGGAGGATGCGCTTGCCGCCCACGGCTTCGAGTTCGGCCACCCTTTGCGAGATCTCCTCGAAGCTTTGCACGTAGGCCTCGGGGTGGTTCTTGCTCCGCCAGAAGGCGCAGTAGGGGCAGCCCACGGTGCAGACGTTGGTGTAGTTGATGTTGCGGTCGATCAGATAGGTGACGATCTCGGGATCGGTGACCGCGAGCCTGCGCGCGTGGGCGGCGGCGGCGAGCTCGGGGAGGGGGTAGTCAAAGAGTGCCTCGACCTCCTCCTGGCTGAGCCTCTCCCCGGCGACCGCCTTCTCCAAAAGGTCCATGGCTTCATCCTACCCGGCCCGCCCCGAGCCTAGAATGGGGGATATGGAACTAAAGCTGGTGTCGATCGAAAAACCCGAAGAGGTGAACGTCATCCTCGGCCACGCCCACTTCATCAAGACGGTGGAGGACGTGCACGAGGCGATGGTGAACGCGGTGCCCGGCATCAAGTTCGGCCTCGCCTTCAACGAGGCGAGCCAGGAGCGCCGGGTGCGCCGCTCGGGCACGGACCCAGAGCTTGTCGAGCTGGCGGTGAAAAACGCCCTCGCGGTGGGCGCGGGGCACTTCTTCATCGTGATGCTCGGGCCGGGGGTCTTTCCCATTAACGTGCTCCCTTACCTCAGGCAGGTCCCCGAGGTGGTGACGCTTTTTGCCGCCACCGCGAATCCCCTGAAGGTCGTGGTGGTTGAAGAGGGCGAGCAGCGCGGCGTTCTTGGCGTCCTCGACGGCCTCACGCCGCTTGGGGTCGAGGACGAAGCGCACGAGAAAGCACGGAAGGAGCTTTTGAGGCGGTTTGGGTACAAGCTGTAGCGGGTGCGGGGTGCGTAGTCGAGCAAATAACCACGCACTACATACGCCTTTTCTCCAGCGCCCTCGCGTGCGCCTCGAGCCCTTCCGCCCGGGCGAGCAGGGCGGCGGGGCCGGCAAGCCGCTTCGCCGCTTCGGGGGAGAAGCCCACCACCGGGATCGCTTTCAAGAAGTCCCGCACCGCGAGCGCCGCCGAGTAGCGGGCGGTGCCCGAGGTGGGCATGACGTGGCTCGGGCCCGCGATGTAGTCGCCGAGCGCTTCGCCCGAGTGCTCGCCTAAAAAGACCCCGCCCGCGTTTTGCACCCGGCCGAGGTAGCGGTAGGGGTCCGCCACCGAGAGGCAGAGGTGCTCGGGGGCGTAGAGGTTCGCGAGCTCGAGCGCTTCCTCGAGGTCCCCGGCCAGCACGATGCCACCGTTTGCGAGCGCGCGCCTTGCCACCTCTTCGCGGGGCAGGTCCGCAAGCTGGCGCTCGAGCGCCGCTTCCACCGCTTCCGCGAGGACCTCGCTCGGGGTCACGAGCCAGGGCTCGGCGAGCCGGTCGTGCTCCGCCTGGGCGAGGAGATCGGCGGCGACGAGCTCGGGGTTCGCGCTCTCGTCGGCGACGATCAGGGTCTCGGTGGGGCCGGCCAGGCCCTCGATCCCCACGTCGCCGTAGACCTCCTTCTTGGCCAGGGTGACGAAGAGGTTCCCCGGCCCCACGATCTTGTCCACCCGGGGGACACGCTCGGTGCCGTAGGCGAGGGCGGCGATCGCCTGGGCCCCGCCCATGGCGAAAAGCCGGTCGGCGCCCGCGGCCCAGGCGGCGGCGAGAATCGCAGGGTGGGGTTTCGGCGGCGTGGCCACGACGATCTCACCGACCCCGGCCACCCGTGCCGGGACCACCGTCATCAGTACGGTGGAAAGCAGCGGCGCGGTGCCCCCGGGGACGTAGACCCCGACCCGGGAAAGCGGCCGCACCAGCTGACCCAAGACCCCGTCCGGGCCAGCTTCGAGGAAGCCGCCTTTGGGTTCTTGTTTGTAGAAGGCCTTGACGCGCACCCGGGCTTCCTCGAGCGCCTCCCGGAGTTCGCGGGGAAGCTCGTCGTAGGCCTCGCGCCAAAGCTTCTTCGGGACCTCGTAGACCTCCTGCCCGTCGAGCCTTAGGCTCCAGGCATCCAGCGCAACGTCCCCCTTTTCCCGTACCTCGGTGACGATCCTTCGCACCGCCTCGGCGGGGGAGAGGGGCTCGCCGAAGAGCTCGGCGAGCGCGCTTTTAAGCTCGGGCGTTCCCTCGAAGTGGAGCCGGCGGGTCGCGAAACGCGCCCGCACCTCTTCCGGTCGGTAGCGCTTCATCGTTTCCTCCTGCGTCTTTTCCGGTTCGGGGGCCGCTCGGGTTCGGCCTCTCCCTCGAAAGCCTCGAGGAGCACCGCCTCGAAGACGTGTTGTCCGAGCTTTTGCACAAACTTCACCGGCCTGCCCTCGCGGTCGTAGTAGACGTAGCTCACCCCGGGCCTCAGCCGGTAGACCTTGACCGGCACCTTGCCCCAGGGAAAGGCGAGCTCGGTGTCGGGGAGTCGGGTAGCGTGGACCCGACCGCCCACCATCGGGAAGGTAAGGGTTGCTTCTTCGCTCCGGCCCAGCTTGAGGATGAGCGAGAGGGGGTCGTGGTAGTCGACCACGTAGGGGAGCACCAGGTCCTTTCCGACCACCACGCCCTCGTCGCGCAGGAACTCGAGGTCAAAGACCCGCGTCCCCCGTCCCTCGACCCGCTCCACGTAGCGAAGGGGAATCCCGCGTGCGTCCATCACGCTCTCCCACTCCTGGCGGGTCTTGGGCAGGGGGAGGGCGACGTCGGCCACGAGCCGCATCCGGTAGCCCTCGCCCTTCTTTTCCAGGGTGAGGGTCTCCTCGCCCGCCGGCATGCCGGCGTACTTGAGCTGGTAGCGGAGCCGGGTGGGCGCGCGCATCGCCCCCATGCTACCGCTTTGGGCCCCGGGCGGCGGCCGGCTAAACTTAGGGGCGTGACCGATCCGCGCCTGATCCGCAACTTCTCCATCATCGCCCACGTGGACCACGGCAAGTCCACGCTGGCGGACCGCATCCTCGAGCTCACCCGGGCGGTGAGCGAGCGGGAGATGCGCGAGCAGTACCTGGACCAGCTCGACCTCGAGCGCGAGCGCGGCATCACCATCAAGGCGGCGGCGGTCCGACTGAACTACCAGGCGAGGGACGGCAAGACCTACGTCTTCAACCTGATCGACACCCCCGGCCACGTGGACTTCCACTACGAGGTGAGCCGGGCGCTGGCGGCGGTGGAGGGGGTGCTCCTCGTCGTCGATGCCTCCCAGGGGATCGAGGCCCAGACCATCGCGAACTTCTTTCTGGCCTTAGAGCACGACCACGCGATCATCCCGGTGGTCAACAAGATCGACCTCCCGAGCGCCCGGCCCGAGGAGGTGGCGCTCGAGATCGAGGAGACCTTCGGCATTCCCGCCGACGAGGTGATCTTCGCCTCCGGCAAGACCGGGGAGGGGGTGCCGGAGATTCTGGAGGCGATCGTTTCCCGCATCCCTCCCCCCAAGGGGGACCCCAGTGCGCCCCTCAAGGCGCTCATCTTTGACTCGGTCTACGACAAGTATCAGGGGGTGGTTCCCTACCTCCGGGTCTTCGAGGGCACGGTGCGCCCTGGCGAGCGGATCCACATCTGGTCCACCGGCAAGGACTACGAGGTCACCCGGGTCGGGGTTTTCCGCCCCGGGGCGATCGAGGACACCGAGGCGCTCTCGGTGGGGGAGGTGGGCTGGTTGATGGCGGGGATCCGCGAGATCGGGGACGCCCAGGTGGGCGACACCGTCACCCACGCCGACCGCCCCACCGACGCCCCTTACCCCGGCTTCAAGCCGGCGAAGCCGGTGGTCTTCGCCGGGCTTTTCCCGGTGGATAATCAGGAATACAACCGCCTCAGGGACGCGCTCGAAAAGCTCAAGCTCAACGACGCCGCCCTCACCTTCGAGCCCGAGAGCTCGGAGGCGCTCGGGTTTGGCTTCCGGGTGGGCTTTCTGGGCCTTCTCCACGCCGAGATCGTGCAGGAGCGGCTCGAGCGCGAGTTCGGTCTCGAGCTCATCGCCACCGCCCCCAACGTGGTCTACCGGGTGAAGCTCAAGGACGGGAGCGAGATCGAGGTCCATAACCCCTCCGAGCTCCCCGAGCCCACCAAGATCGAGGCGGTGCTCGAGCCCTACGTGCGCCTTTCGGTCTACACCCCGGAGGACTACGTCGGCCCCATCATGCAGCTTCTGCAGGAAAAACGGGGCAGGATGCTCGACATGCGCTACCACGGCAAACGGGTCGAGCTCGTCTACGAGGTCCCCTTTGGCGAAATCCTCTACGACTTCCACGACCGGCTGAAGTCGATCTCCCGGGGCTACGCCAGCATGGACTACGAGCAGATCGGCTACCGGCCCGGGGACCTCGTCAAGGTGGAGATCCTGGTCCACGGCCAGAAGGTGGACGCGCTCGCCTTCATCGCCCACCGCGAAAAGGCCTACCGCGTCGCCCGCCAGGTGGTGGACAAGCTCGCCGAGGTGATCCCGAGACAGCTCTTCCCGGTGGCGGTGCAGGCCGCGATCGGCACCAAGGTGATCGCCCGGGCCACGGTGAAGGCCCTCCGGAAGGACGTCCTCGCCAAGTGCTACGGCGGCGACGTCACCCGCAAGAAGAAGCTCCTCGAGCGCCAAAAGGAGGGCAAAAAGCGCCTTAAAGCGATCGGGCAGGTCGAGGTGCCCCAGGAAGCGTTTCTCGCGGTTTTGAAGGCAGGTCGGGAGGGGGAATAGCCGGGCGGGGATGGCCCGCGAGCGGTTTCCCCGGCGGAGGTCCGCCGGGGAAACCGCCGACGCGGGACCGCTTTCCCGGAAAATCCGGGGTTGATTAGAGGAAGCGGGCCTCGATCACCGCGCGCTTGATCTCATAGCTGCCCGAAACCTCGGGGGTGCAGTCGCCGGTCTGGCCGGTGAGCCCTTCGAGCTCGATCCGAACCCCCAGGGTGGCCTGGCCCGAGAGGATCGCGTCGATCTGGTCCCGGTCGAGCGCGGCGCGGCCTTCAAGGGTGAAACCGCCGTCGGACTCGAGCGCGATCTCGGTGGCGAGGCCCTCAAGCGGCGCGTTCCAGGGCGGGGGCTCGGGGGCCAGGTAGCCGGTGGCCCGGAGCGTACCCCCAAGCCCGTTTACGCAGGAGATGGCGTAGTCTACCCGGGCCTTGAAGTCGAGCACCAGGCTCGCCGGGCTCGCCGGCAGGTCGGGCGCGGGGAAGGTGACGGTGAGGCCGTCGTCGCTCGGAAGGTTCAGGCTGCGGTTCCCGATCGTGCTGAGGTCGGTGTTTGGAGGAATCTCCAAGCTTTGGCTGAAGGTTTGCCGGTCAAGCCCCGCGTCCCGGAGCGGGGGAAGGAGGTCCACCGTGACCGGGAGCGGGCCGCAGGCCGCCGCCGCCAGAGCCAGGGGGATCAGGAGAAGCAAACGTTTCATCCGGACACCTCCGGTTCCCAGCCTACGTTTCGAGGTTAACCGGAGGTAAACCCCCTTTTTGGGGGTTAGCGGGCGGGGGCGGAGCCGTTTTTCTCCTTTTGCGGCATGAAGGGATTGGGGATCTCGGGCAGGGGGGTGAAGCGGTCCACCGCGTCGATGAGCTTTTGCGCCGTGGTCTCCCGGAAGGCCACCACCTCGACCCGGATTCCCCGGTCCATGAGGACTTCCAGGATGTCCACGAAGTCGCCGTCGCCGCTTCCGAGCACGACCACGTCGAGGTGGTCCATCAGCCGCACCATGTCGGCGGCGATCCCCATGTCCCAGTTCCCCTCGTAGATCGGCTTGCCGTCGTCGGTGGTGTGGTGGACCTGGAGGGTCATCCGGCGGACGCGGTAGCCGATCGTCGAGAGCTTGTAGATGAAGGGCCAGGCGGAGGTGTCCCCCTCGCGCTCGACTACGTAGGCGATGGCGTGGACCAGCTCGCGGCCCTCGGTGGCGAACTTGAGGAGGCTTTCGAAGTTGATGTTGGCGCCGTAGTTCTCCTTGGCCGAGTGGTAGAGGTTTTGGGTGTCGACGAAGAGCCCGACCCGGGGCAGCGCGCGGCAGTTCACGGGCGCGTCACCTCCCGGGCGAGGCGGGGCACGTGGACGAAGACGTCCTCGGGGCGCTCGCCGTAGTAGCGCTGGCGGACGGTGATGCGGGCGGGCTCGAGCTCGAGCACCGCGTAGCTCGGGAGCCCCTTGCCGCGCACCCGGTTGGTGGTGGCGGTACCCGCGTTCACGATCAGCATCCCTTCAAAGCGCCAGACCCAGGGGACGTGCTTGTGGCCGGTGAGCACCAGGTCCACCCCGTGGTCCACCAGGAGCTTGAGGAGGTCCCCGGCGTCTTGCAGGATGTTCCGCTCCCGCCCGGCCCCCGGCACGGGGAGCAGGTGGTGGTGGGTGACGAAGACCTTCAGCGCCCCTTCGTCGGCGTGGGCGAGCGCCTCCTCCAGCCAGGGGTAGATGGTGCGCCCGATCCGGCCCTCGTCGAGGTCGGGCTCGGAGGAGTCGGCGGCCACGAAGTAGACCCCGGGGAGCCGGAGGGTGCGGTAGCGGGGGCCGAAGAGCTCCTCGAAGTGGACGTACCCCACGTTCCGCGAGTCGTGGTTGCCCGGGGTGACCAGGATCGGGGCCTCGATCCGGTCGATCCAGGCCTTGGCCTCGGCGTACTGGTAGCCGAGCCCCTTGTCGGTGAGGTCCCCGGCGAGGACGACGAGGTCGGGGCGTTCCGCGTTGATCTCCTGGATCAGCCGCTCGAAGAGCTCGGGCACGAAGTGGCTTGAGCCCACGTGGATGTCGGAGACGTGGTAGACCCGCGGCATGCGAACGTATTCTACCCGCTAGGGTTCGTCCCAGCGGTAAGGGCGGATCGCCGTGGCGCGGCCGCCGGTGAGCTCGAGCTCCACGGCGCACAGGCTCGCCCGTCCCTCGGCCGGCCGGAAGGGTTGGGGCAGGGCGGTGAGGAAACGCCTTAGAAAACTCTTCACCTCTCCTCCGATGATCGAATCGTAGGTTCCGGTCATCCCCACGTCAGTGAGGAACGCGGTTCCCTGCTCGCTGATCCGGGCGTCGGCGGTGGGGACGTGGGTGTGGGTCCCGAGCAGGGCGCTCACCCGCCCGTCTAAATAGTGAAAGAGGGCGTACTTTTCGCTGGTGACCTCGGCGTGCACGTCCACGAGCCGGTTCTCGGCCTCGTTTTCCGCGAGGATCCGGTCCGCTACCTGAAAGGGGGAGTCGAGGTTCGCATCCAAAAAGATCCGACCCATGAGCTGGAAGAGCAAGAGCCGCTCGCCCCCGGCCTCGAGCACGAGCCGGTCCCTTCCGGGCACGCCCGGCGGGTAGTTGGCCGCCCGGAGGATGGGCTCGGTTTCGATGAGCTCGAGGATTTCCTTTTTGTC
>JALSJG010000239.1 GCA_026989475.1 Thermaceae bacterium
CGGCGGAAGGCCTCGAGCACCCCCTCCGGGCTCGCCCCGGCCTCGAGCAGGGCAAGCCCCTGGGGTCCGAAGCGGGGATTGGCGTAGGACTGGGTGGCGATTGCCCCCACGCCCGCCTTGGCGTAGGGGACCACCGCGCCCACCGCGAGAAACTTACTGGCCACGGCGACGCCAAGGGCGCCGCTTTCGGGATCCCGGGCTATCAGGGAGAAGGTCGCGATCCGCATACCAAAAGGCTACCAGGGGAAGCCCCTGGTAGCCGCTTCGCTTTTCCTTAGTGGTGGTGCCCGCCGGGGCCGTGGGCGTGTCCGTGGGCGAGCTCTTCGGGGGTGGCGTCCCGGACCTCGAGGATCTCGACCTCGAACGCAAGCGTCTTGCCCGCCAGCGGGTGGTTGAAGTCGATGGTGACGTCCTCCCCCTCGACGTTGGTGATGGTGAAGGGCATGGGCTCGCCCGAGGCGTCCTGGGCGTAAAACTGCTCACCGACCTCGACCTTGCTGCCCTCGGGGAAGGCCGACCTCGGCACCACCTGCACCCCCTCGGGGTTGGGCTCGCCGTAGGCCTTCTCGGGTGGTACCGTCACCGAGAGCTTCTCGCCTGCTTCGTGTCCTTCCAGGGCTTCCTCGAGCCCCGGGATCAGCTGGTGGTGGCCGTGGAGGTAGGGCAGCTCGCCCTGGTCCACCACCTCGCCATCGACTTTCAGGGTGTAGCGGATCGTGACCACCTTGTCTTTTTCTACCTTCATGCGATCGCTCCCTTCCCTTCCACGGGAAGCTCCCTCAGTATAGGGACCGAGGGGAGGGTTCGATGAGGATCGACGAGGTGATCGGAAAAACCCCGGTGGTACGGCTATCCCGGCTCGTCCCCCCGGGGGCAGCGGAGGTGTGGATCAAGCTCGAGGGACAAAACCCGGGCGGTTCGGTCAAGGACCGCCCGGCGCTTTTCATGATTCGCCGGGCGGAGGAGGAGGGAAAGCTCCTCCCCGGGCGCGGGCAGGTGATCGTGGAACCGACCTCGGGCAACACCGGGATTGCCCTGGCCATGCTCGCCGCGAGCCGCGGCTACCGGCTCGTGCTCACCATGCCGGCCTCGATGAGCGAGGAGCGCAAGCGCATCCTCCGGGCCTTTGGCGCCGAGCTCGTGCTCACCGATCCCAAAGGGAGGATGCCGGCTGCGCTCGCGGAGGCCCGCCGGATCGCCGAGGCCGAGGGCGGCTTGGTCCTCAACCAGTTCGAAAACCCCGCGAACCCCGAGGCCCACTACCGCACCACCGGTCCCGAGCTTTACGCAGCGCTCTCCGGCCGGATCGACGCCTTCGTCTACGGCTACGGCACCGGGGGAACGCTCACCGGGGTGGGCCGCTACCTGAAGGAGCGGGATCCTAAAATCCGGGTTTACGCGGTGGAACCTGAGGGGCTTCCAGTCCTTGGGGGTTCGCGGGAGGGCGCCGCCGGGAAGCACGGTTTTATGGGGATGGGCCCCGGCTTCCTCCCCAAAAACCTCGACACCTCGCTCCTCGATGGCGTGCTCCTCGTCGGCGAGGAGGAGGCCTTTCCCCTGGGGCTGCGCCTCGCCCGCGAGGAGGGGCTTTTCCTCGGTCCCTCGGCGATGGCCAACGTCGCCGCCGCACTCCGGGTCGCAAGAGAGCTCGGTCCCGGACACCGGGTGGCGACGATCGCGCCCGACGGCGGGGCCAAGTACCTCTCGGTTCCCCCTTACGCCGACTAGCTGTCGCCGTAGCGGATAAAGGCGGGGATCTCGAAGTCGCTGGGGTCGAGGGTGCGGTCCGTGGAAAGGCCCGGGGTACTCGGGTAGGCCCCGGTCTCGTTGAAGCCCGAGGCGATCAGGATCACCCGGAGCTCGTCGCCCGCCCGGGGCTCGTAGGTGATGCCGTAGAGGATGTCGGGCTCCTCGACTCCGGTGGCGGCGCGGATCTTCTCCACCACCTCGGAGGCTTCAGCAAGCGAGATCTCCTCGTCCCCCACCACGTTGATAAGGAGCTGCCGGGCCCCTTCGATGCTGCGGTCGAGGAGGGGGCTGGTGATGGCGCTCTCCGCCGCCTGCTCCACCCGGTTCTCCCCCCGGCCGGCGCCGATGCCCATCAGCACCTGGCCGGCGCCGGCGAGCATGTTCTTGAGGTCGGCGAAGTCGACGTTGATCAGCCCCGGGAGGTTGATCACGTCGGAGACCCCCTTCACCCCGTGGTAGAGCACCCGGTCGGCGATCAGGAAGGCCTCTTTGAGGCTCACCTTGCGGTCCACCGCTTGCAGAAGGCGGTCGTTATTGACCACCACCATCGCGTCCACCCGCTCGCGGAGGCGCTCGATCCCTTCCTCGGCTACCCGGCGGCGCTTCGGTCCCTCGAAGGAGAAGGGCCGGGTCACCACCGCGAGCGCGAGCGCCCCGAGCTTGGTGGCGATCTCGGCCACCACCGGAGCGGCGCCGGTACCGGTACCGCCCCCCATGCCGGCGGTGATGAAGACCAGGTCGGCGCCGTCTAAGTGTTCGGCGATCAGGTCCTGGCTTTCAAGCGCCGCCTTCTCGCCGATCTCGGGGTCGGCCCCGGCGCCGAGCCCGCGGGTGAGCTTGTCCCCGAGCTGGATGCGGATGTCGGCGAGGGACTTGGAGAGGACCTGGGCGTCGGTGTTGGCGGCGATGAACTCGACCCCCGAGAGGCCGGCCTCGATCATCCGGTTGACCGCATTGTTGCCGGCCCCGCCGAGTCCAATCACTTTGATAACCGCTCCTGCCATCTTTACGCTCCGTCTCAGAAAAAGTCCTTAAAAAAGGCCTTGATTCGTTCCCAAATCCCGTGGTGGGTTCTACCCTCCGGCGCCGCCTTCGGGGCGTGTTTGCGCATGGGGAAACGGGAGGGTTTGGGGGCGGCGGCTTCGCCGTAGTGTATCAGGCCTACCGCCACCGCGTAAGCCGGGGAGGCCACGAGATCGGCGAGCCCCTCGACCCCCGCGGGTCGGCCCAGCCGGACCGGGAGCCCGAAGTCGCGGCGGGCGAGGTCGTCGGTTCCGGGAAGGAGCGCGCCCCCGCCGGTGAGCACCAGCTTGCTGGCCGCGACCTCGAGGGGGCCCACCGCGTCCTCCAGGGCCTTCCGGGCCAGCATGAAGATCTCCCGTACCCGGGGACGGATGATCCGGGCGAGCTCGGGAGCGGGGATGCCCCCGGCGGCGTGGCCCGCCTGGTTGATCTCGAGCACCAGCTCGGGGTCCGCGAGCTCGGGGACGGCGGCGCCGTACTTCTTCTTGATGCGCTCGGCCTCCTCGAAGGGGATCTTGAGGAGCTTGGCGATATCGGCGCTCACCATCTCGCCCCCGAGGGGGAGCACGCCGGCGTAGGCGAGCCGGCCCTCCTTGAAGTAGCTGACTCCGGTGGTGCCGGCGCCGAGGTCCAGCACCACGGTGTTCATCTCCCGCTCCTCGGGGAGCAGGACCCCGAGCCCGGCGGCGTAGGGTCCGGCGGCGAGGGCCTCGATGCCGAGCCCGGCGGCTTCCACCGCCCGCCGTAGGTTGGCGAGCGGGCCGGTGGCGGTGGAGACGAGGAGAACGTCTACTTCCAGACGGACCCCGGTCATGCCCACCGGGTCGTGGATGCCCTCCTGCCCGTCCACGCGGAACTCAAGCGGCTCGACGTGCAAAAGCTCGCGGTCCCCTTCCAAAGGGTAGGCCCGGGCCTGCTCGATCGCCCGCTCGACGTCCTCCGGCCGGATCGTCTGGCCCCGGCGGATCGCCGCGAGGCCGTTCGAGGTGTGGCTTTGAAGCTGGGGGCCGCCGACGGCGACGAAGGCGCGGTCGACCTCGACCCCGGCCACCCGCTTGGCGGCGTGTACCGCCCGCCTCACCGCCTCCGCGGCCTTTTCCAGGTTGACCACCGCGCCCCGGCGGATGCCCTCGGAGGGTACCGTGCCCTCGCCGATGACGTCGAGCACGCCGTCGGGGGCGCGTTCCCCGATGACCGCGGTGACCTTGGTGGTGCCGATGTCGAGTCCGACCAGGAGACGCTCGCTCATGGGCCTTCGCTCACCCCCCAAGCATACACGTGGCCGCGGGGCGGGTTTCCCGCCTCGAGGTCGGCGCGGGCAAGCCATGCCCGGCGCTTTCCAAAGTCTAGGCTATACCCCGCGGGGCCAAAGGTTATTTTCCGGGCGTCGGGATAGCGCCGGGCGAGGGCGAGCGCCTTTTCAAGCTCGGAGTCGGGTCCCTGGATGGTTCGGGGGGCACGGGTGGCGAGCAGAGGATGACCTCCAGCGTCGAGGACCACGCCGTTTGGCCGGGCCCCGGGGAAGCCCAAGGGTCCCTGCCAGAATACGTAGGGGCGGCGTTCCCTGACTTCGATCCGGACCACCCCGAGCCCCGGCCGGCTCAGCCGGACCTCGGCGATCCGGGGGTGGGCAGCCACCCGGCGGGCGGCGGAGAGGGGGGCGTAAAGCCACGGGCCCCCGGCGTAGAGCCCGGCGAGCCGGGCGATTGCCTCCGGGGGGAGGCTTTGGCTGCCCGCGACCTCCACCCGGCGGATCGGGAGGGCGAGCCAGCTCAGCAGGAAGAGCGTACTCAGGAGCAGGAGGGCGAGGAGCGCCCGGGTCACGGCTCCACCTCGCCCCAGATCTCCCATTCCAGTTCCAGGTTGAGCGCCTTTTGTACCCGTTTCACCAGTTCCCATACCTCGCGCGCGGTGGCTCCCCCCAAGTTTACGACGAAGTTCGCGTGCTCGGGGCTGATCATGGCCCGGCCGACTCGGAGCCCCTTAAACCCGGCCTGGTCGATGAGCCGTCCGGCGGCGTCGCCGGGGGGGTTCTTGAAGGCGCATCCGGCGCTCTTGCGCTTGGGCTGGCGCTTTCGCGCGGCGTCGACCTCGGCCATGCGGGCCGCGATCGCCTCCCTGGGGGCTTTCTTGAGATCGAAGCGGACCCGGGTGACGATCGCACCGGGGGGAAGCTCGCTCTTGCGGTAACCGAGCCCCAGGGCTTCGGGGGGGAGGCGCTCGAGCTTGCCCTGCTGGTAGACCTCGACCTCGGCGAGGGCGTCCTGGATCTCCCCGAAACGGGTGCCCGCGTTCATCCGCACCGCTCCGCCGACGCTGGCGGGGATCCCGAGGAGGGGCTCGAGCCCACTCAGTCCAAGGCGCGCCGCCTCCTGGACCCAAAGCGGGAGCAGGCTGCCCGCCCCCACCCAGCCGGTGAGCGCTCCTTCGGCGAAGACGCCGCCGAGCTTGATCACCCGCTCCCTGACCCCCTGGTCGGAGACGAGCAGGTTGGAGCCGTTCCCCAGGACCCGGTAGGGGGCCTCGGTGGCGCGGAGGAGGTCGTCCTCGTTCTCCACGATCCAAAGCTCCGCCGGCCCCCCCACGCCGAGGGTGGTGTAGTCCTTGAGCAAAACCCGCCTTACTTCCATGCCCGGGCCTCCTCCGCCAGGCGACGGGCGAGCTCGCCTACGTCGCCGGCGCCCAGGGTGATGAGCAGGTCGCCCTCGGTCAGGGTCTCGGCGAGGTAGCGGAGCGCCTCCTCGCGCTCGAGAAAGCGCGCGCTCGCCCCCAGCGAGCGCGCCCGCTCGGCGAGGACGGCGCCGTTCACCCCCGGAATCGGCGGCTCGCCGGCGGGGTAGACCTCGAGCACGATCGCCTCGTCCGCCAGTTTCAGCGCTTCCGCGAATCGGTCCAGCAAGCGGGCGGTACGCAGGTAGCGGTGGGGCTGGAAGACCGCCCGCACCCGCCGCCCAAGCCCCCGGGCCGCCTCCAACGTGGCCGCGAGCTCGGTGGGGTGGTGGGCGTAGTCGTCGTAGATCAGGGCGCCGCGGTATTCCCCCACCGGCTCGAAGCGTCGGCCGGTGCCGGGGAACGCTTCGAGGCCCCGGGCCACCGCCTCGTACCCGAGCCCAAAAAGCAGTCCCGCGGCGGCGGCGGCGAGGGCGTTTTGCACGTTGTGTAGGCCGGGGACTCGGAGCGCGACCGGGCCCAGGGCCCTGCCTTCGAGCACGAGCGTGAAGCGGGCGCCGGTGGGGGTTAAAACGAGCTCCTCGGCCCGCACCGCTCCGGCGTCGAGCCCGAAGTCGAGCACCCGGGTGCCTTTGGGTCTGAGGTCGGAGAGCTCCGGGTCCGCCGGCAGCACCGCCGCTTCCGCTGCCTTGAGCCAGCGAGCCATGGCGGCAAGGAGCGCGGCCTCGCTTTCGTGGTAGGTGGGTCGGTTCGGGTCGCCGACGTGGTCGTCCTCCAGGTTGGTGAGCACTGCCAGCGCTACGCGGGCTTCGGGGAAAAGCCGGTCGGACTCGTCGATCTCGGCGACCACCGGGCCCGTCCCCGGGCGGAAGCCGCCCCGCCATCCGGGGACCCGCGCCCCCACCAGGGCCATGGGGTCCCGGCCCGCGGCCTCGAGCACTTGGGCGAGCATCGCGGTGGTGGTGGTCTTGCCGTGGGTGCCGCTCACCCCGAGGCTCGGCCGGGTCGCGAGCACCCGCGCCAGGGTCTCGATCCGCCGCTCCACCGGGATCCCCGCCCGGCGGGCGGCGACCACCTCGGGGTGGTCCTCGGGCACCGCGTTCGAGATCACCAGCCGTTCGGCCCCGCTGAGGTGGGCGGGGTCGTGCCCCCGCCAGATCCGGACCCCATCCCGGGCGAGCCTTTGGGAAGCGGGCCCAGGGGCGAGGTCGCAACCGGAGACCTCGGCCCCCAGCGCGCGCACCGCCTCGGCGAGGGCGTTCATGCCTACCCCCTCGATGCCGACGAAGTGCATGCGGGTCTTCATCCTTCCTCCTCAAGGACGCGGGCGATTCTCTGGGCGCTTCCCGCGGGGTCGAAGGCCGCGAGGGCCTCGGCCATCCGGGACCGGACCTCGGCGCTTAGCATCTCCCGGAGGAGTTCGGGTACCTTGGCAATGGCCTTTTCCTCCACCACCCGAGCAGCCCCGGCCTCGGCGTAGCGACGGGCGTTTGCCCGCTGGTGGTCCCCGGCGGCGTAGGGGTAGGGGACGAGCAGGAGCGGCACCCGGTGAAAGGCGGCCTCGGCCAGGGTCATCGCCCCCGCCCGGGTAATCGCGAGGTCGGCGGCCGACCAGGCGAGCGGGCCCTCGACGAACTCGACCACGTGGTAGCCCTCGCCCGGTGCCGTCACCTCGGCGAGGCGCCCGCAACCGCTGGCGTGGATGACCTGAATATCGTCTAGAAAGGGCGCGAGCAGTTCGGGCAGCGTTTCGTTGAAGACCCGGGCGCCCTGGCTTCCACCCATGACGAGGAGGGTGGTGCGATCGGGTTCGAGCCCGAGCCGGGCCCGGGCCTCCGCTTTGGGGTAGCGGCGCTCCTCGATCGGCATCCCCACCACCCGCCCCCGGGCCCCGGGGACGGGCAGGTTCAGGAACACCTCCCGGGCGAGCGGCAAGAGCAGGCGGTTTGCGAGCCCAAAGCGGGCGTTTTGCTCGTGGAGGAAGAGCTTCGCTCCCAAAAAGCGGGCCGCCAGGGCGAAGGGAAACGCGGCGTAACCCCCGGTGGCGAGCACCGCCTGGGGCCGGAGCCTTCGGGCGAGGGCGAGGGCGGCGAAAACCCCCCGCGCCGCCCGTAAGAGTTCCCCGGGCCGGAGCGCGGTGCGGTCGAGCTTGCCCGCGGGGATCCGGTAAAAGGGTAGCCGGCCCGGTACCAGCCGGGCTTCGATTCCGTCCGAGCCCACGTAGAAGACCTCGTGCCCCCGGGCAGCCAGGACCTCCCCCACCGCCAGGGCGGGGAGGACGTGTCCCCCGGTGCCGCCGCCGGTCACCGCGATCCTCATTCCCCCTCCTTCGCCGGGGCCGGGTTCGTCTCCCGGGCGGCCCGGTGCAAGAGGCCAAAGGCGATGCCGTAGGTCAGCGCCGAGCTCCCTCCGTAGCTGACGAGTGGGAGAGGCAGGCCGGTGGGGGGGAGCAGCCCGAGAACCACGGCCACGTGGAGGGTGGCCGTGATCACGATGAGGGCGGTAACCCCGAGCGCCACCACGCTGGTCGCCCCCTCGGTCCGGGCGGCGATCTGGAGGCCCCGCCCCAGGACCAGGGTGTAGGCGGCGAAGAGCAGGAGCACCCCCACCGCGCCGAGGGCGAAGGCGAGGGCGGCAAAGGCCATGTCGTTGTAGGCGTAGGGGACGTGGGGCATCGCCGCCCCCGGTCCCTGGCCGAAGAGGCCGCCGGCCAGGATCGCCTCCCGCCCTTGGGCGATCTGGTAGGCCATGCCTCCCTCGTGCATGAAGGCGCGGATGCGCTCGAGCACGTGCCGAAAACGGCTCAGGTAGAGCCCCTGGGTGGCGAGGGCGACGAAGCCGACCGCGGTGCCGATCGCGAGGATCCGGCGGAGCGGGACCCCCACCGCGAGAAAGAGCAAGAAGGCGATGAGCAACAGGAAGATGGCCCCGCCGAAGTCGGGCTCGAGGGCCACCGCCGCCACCCCGAACCCGATCAGCAGGACCGGTCCGAGGATCGGGTGGTCGGTTCCATGGCGGGCGAGATAGCGGGCAAGGTAGAGGATCAGAAAGAGCTTCGCGAACTCCGAGGGCTGGAGGCTGAAGCCGCCGAGTTCGATCCAACGACGGGCGCCGTTTTTCTCTACCCCCACGAAGAGGGTGAGCACCAGCAGGAAGAGGGTACCGAGGTAGAGGAGGAGCCCGCCCCGAATCCAGATCGAAAGCGGGATCCGGGCCACCACCAGCGCGGCGAGGAGGGCGAGCCCGAGCCGGAAGAGGTGTCCGGGGAGCAGCTCGGGGGCGCTCACCGCCACCGCGTTCGCCCCCAAGGCGAGAAGCAGCACCTGGCTCAGGAGGAGGAGGGGGTCCATAGCACCTCCTCCACCGCCTCCCGAAAGGCGCGGGAGCGGGCTTGGTAGTTCGGAAACATGTCAAAGGAAGCCGCCATGGGCGCGAGCAGCACGCTACCCTCCTCGATCCAGGCGAGGGCCTCGCTGACCGCCCGCACCAGCGCGGCCTTGCCCTTTTCCTGGATTACCACCACCGGAACCGTGTTGGCAAAAGGGCGGGCGAGCCGCTCGCCGTCCTGGCCGATGGCCAGAATGACCGCCACCTTGGTCTCGACGAGCGGGCGGAGCCTTTTTGGCTCGGCGCCCTTGTCGAGCCCGCCGAGGATCCAGGCGACCGGCGCCGGAGCCCGCTTGAGCGCGGCCTCGACCGCGAGCGTCCGGGTCGCGATCGAGTCGTCGATGAAGACGATTCCGCCTTGACGGTGGAAGGCCTCGAAGCGCCCGGGCACGCCGGGGGCGTTTCGGGCGGCCTCGGCGAGGTGGGCGGGGTCGTAGGGGAGGCCCTTGAGCTCGAGGTAGGCCTTTGCCGCGAGGCGGGCGGCCTCGCGGTTGGTTTGATCGGCGTCGGGCCCGGGGAAGAAGGGGTAGGTCTTGGCCGGGACCGCGGCCACCGCCTTCGCGATCTCGGGATCCCTGGCGTTGTATACCACCGCGTCCTCGGGGGTGAGGTTTTCGAGGATCCGGAGCTTGGCCCGGTGGTAGGCCTCGAGGCTCCCGTGCCGGTCAAGGTGGTCGACCCCCAGGTTCAAAAGCACCGCCACCCGGGGGCGAAAGCGCTTGATGCGCTCGAGCTGGAAGCTCGAGAGCTCGGCCACCGCCACCTCGGCCCGGTCCACCACGTCTACGAGCGGCGTGCCGGTGTTCCCGCCGGGCTCTGCCCCCACCCCGGCGGCCCGGAGCACGTGGGCGAGGTAGTGGGTGGTCGAGGTCTTGCCGGCGGTACCGGTCACCCCCAGGATCTCGGCGCGGCCCTCCCGGTAGGCGAGCTCGGCCTCGCCGATGACCGGTGCTTTGAGGGACTGGAGCCGGGGGTGCCCAAGCGCCACCCCGGGGGCGGCGATGACCTCGCGGTAGCGACCCAGCCGCGGATCGGGGTCGGGCACGTGCCCCAGGGCCTTTGCCAGTGCGAGCTCATCGGGCTTCGGCCGGTCGTCGTAAAACGCCGCCCGCTCGCCCCGGCGGGCGAGGAAACGAAGCACCCCGAGCCCGCTCCTCCCAAGCCCGAAGACCAGCCTCATAGCCCCCTCCAAAGCCCCACCGCCAGCGCCACGGCGGCGGCGGTGACGGCGGCGAAGCGGAGCACCACCCGCCCCTCGCTCCACCCTGAGAGCTCAAAGTGGTGGTGAAGGGGCGCCATCCTCAGGATGCGCCGCCCGCCGGTGGCGCGGAAGTAGAGCACCTGTACCACCACCGAAAGGAGCTCGGCGAGGGGAACGAGGGCGGCGACGGCCAGAAACCAGCCGCCGCCCGAAAGCAGCCAGAAGGCCGCGATCAGCACCCCAAGGGCCTCGGAGCCGCTATCCCCCATGAAGACCCGGGCCGGGGGCGCGTTGTGCCAGAGGAAGCCGAGCAGCGC
>JALSJG010000240.1 GCA_026989475.1 Thermaceae bacterium
CCACCTGAAGTCGCCCATAGCCCGCCAACGGGCAGGCGCCTAGGGTGGGGCCCACGACTGGGGCGAAGTCGTAACAAGGTAGCTGTACCGGAAGGTGCGGCTGGATCACCTCCTTTCTAAGGAGCAAGAGGCTGCCGGGCCCGTGCTTTCAGGGTCTGCCTCACCCGATGGGCCTGGCCCCGGCTTTGGCCGGGGCCCTTTTCTTTTGCATGGATATGCAAAGGTGGGTTAGCATGGGCCCCGGCACGCCCCTGGGCGCGCCGTGGGAGGCTTATGCCGCCAAGAAAGGACCTGAACACGATCCTGATCATCGGCTCCGGGCCGATCACCATCGGCCAGGCGGCCGAGTTTGACTATTCCGGCACGCAGGCGGTGAAGGCGCTCCGGAAGGTGGGCTACCGGGCGGTGCTCGTAAACCCCAACCCGGCGACGATCATGACCGACCCGGAGCTCGCCGAGGCCACCTACCTCGAGCCCCTCACCCTCGAATACCTCGAGGCGATCATCGAGCGGGAGCGCCCCGACGCCCTCCTCCCCACCCTCGGGGGGCAGACCGCTTTGAACCTCGCGGTCGCGCTGTACGAGGAGGGGATCTTGCAAAAATACGGCGTCGAGCTGATCGGCGCCAACGTCGAGGCGATCAAGAAGGGCGAGGACCGCGAGGCCTTCCAGGCGGCGATGCGGCGGATCGGCCTCGAGGTCCCCCGCGGCCGGATGGTGAAGAGCGTCGAGGAGGGGCTCGCGTTCGCCCGGGAGGTGGGCTTCCCGGTGGTCATCCGGCCCTCCTTCACCCTGGGCGGCACCGGCGGCGGCATCGCCAGGGACGAGGCCGAGCTAAGAGAGGTCCTCGGCCGGGGACTCCGGCTCTCGCCGGTCCACACCGCCCTCGTCGAGGAGAGCGTGCTCGGGTGGAAGGAGTTTGAGCTCGAGGTGATGCGCGACCACGCCGATACCGTGGTCATCATCACCTCGATCGAGAACTTCGATCCCATGGGCGTGCACACCGGGGACTCGATCACCGTGGCCCCGGCCCAGACCCTCACCGACCTCGAGTACCAGCGGATGCGGGACGCGGCCCGGGCGATCATCCGCGAGATCGGGGTGGACACCGGCGGCTCCAACATCCAGTTCGCGGTGGACCCGAAGACCGGCCGCATGGTGGTGATCGAGATGAACCCCCGGGTCTCGCGCTCCTCCGCGCTCGCCTCCAAGGCCACCGGCTACCCCATCGCCAAGATCGCCGCCCTCTTGGCGGTGGGCTACCGGCTCGACGAGCTCCCGAACGACATCACCCGGAAGACCCCGGCCTCCTTCGAGCCCACGATCGACTACGTGGTGGTGAAGATCCCCCGCTTTGCCTTCGAGAAGTTCCAGACCCTGCCGAACGTCGAGGGCAGGCTCAGCGACCGGCTCGGCACCCAGATGCGCTCGGTGGGCGAGGTGATGGCGATCGGCCGGAGCTTCAAGGAGGCCTTCTTGAAGGCGCTGAGGGGCCTCGAGGCCGACGTGAAGGCGGGGGTCGAGGACCTTTCCACCGATAGGCTCAGGGAGCTTCTCTACCCCAATCCCCGCCGCCCCCACGTCCTGCTCGAACTGATCCGCCGGGGCGAGCCCCTAAAGGCGCTCCACGAGGCCACCGCGATCGACCCCTGGTTCTTAGAGCAGCTCGCCGAGATCGTCGCCGCCGAGCGGACGGCGAAGAAGCTCGGGCCCGTTTCCGGCTGGGATCCGGAAGCCCTCTACCGCATCAAGCAGGTCGGGCTCTCCGACCGCGAGCTCGCCGCCCTCACCGGGGAGGACGAGGGCTCGGTCCGCGCCGCCCGCAAGAAAAAGGGCGTGGTCCCGGTCTACAAGACGGTGGACACCTGCGCCGCCGAGTTCGAAGCCTACACCCCCTACCACTACTCCACCTACGAGGAGGAGGACGAGGTCAGGCCCGCGAAGAAGGAGAAGATCGTGATCCTCGGGTCGGGGCCGATCCGGATCGGGCAGGGGGTCGAGTTCGACTACTCGGCGGTGCACGCGGTCTGGGCACTGAAAGACGCCGGGTTCGAGACGATCATGATGAACTCGAACCCGGAGACCGTCTCCACCGACTACGACACCGCCGACCGGCTCTACTTCGAGCCCCTCACCCTGGAGGACACCCTGAACCTGATCGAGCGAGAAGAGCCCCTCGGCACCCTCGTCACCCTGGGCGGCCAGACCCCCTTGAAGCTCGCCCGGCCCTTGAAGCAGGCGGGCGCCCGCCTCCTCGGCACCGACCCGGACGCGATCCACGCCGCCGAGGAGCGCGAGGCCTTCAACCGGCTGGTCCGGCGCCTCGGCATCCCCCAGCCCGAGGGGGCGGTGGCCAAAGACCCCGAGGAGGCAAAAAGGCGCGCGCGCGAACTCGGCTACCCCCTGATGGTGCGGCCCTCCTACGTCCTCGGCGGCCGGGCGATGGCGGTGGTGAGAGACGAGGAGGAGCTTTCCCGCTACCTGGAGGAGGTCTACGCCGAGCTCAGCGAGGCCCCCTCGATCCTCCTCGACCAGTACCTGGAGGGCGCCACCGAGCTCGACGTGGACGCGATCGCGGACGGCGAGCGCGTGGTGGTGGCGGGGATCATGGAGCACGTCGAGGAGGCCGGGGTGCACTCGGGCGACTCGGCGGTGATCCTGCCCCCGGTGCATCTGGGGGAGGAGGTGCTCGAGCGGGTGCGGGACTACACCCGAAGGCTCGCCCTCGCGATCGGCGTCCGGGGGCTTTTGAACGTGCAGTACGCGGTGAAGGACGGGGTGGTCTACGTGCTCGAGGCGAACCCCCGCGCCTCCCGCACCGTGCCCTTCGTCTCCAAGGCGATCGGCCACCCGCTCGCGAAGTACGCCGCCCTGATCGCGGTGGGGAAGACGCTCGCCGAGCTCGGCTTCACCGAGGACCCCGCGCCCCGGTTCTACGCCGCCAAGGAGGTGGTGATCCCCTGGATCAAGTTCCCGGGGGTGATCCCCTGGCTCGGCCCCGAGATGCGCTCCACCGGCGAGAGCATGGGGATCGACGAGGACCCCTATCTCGCTTACTACAAGGCGGAGCTCGGCGCCGGGCAGCACCTGCCGCTATCCGGCAAGGTGCGCTTTTTCGGGGTCGACGCCGGGCTCAAGCGGGCGTACCGGGAAGCCGGCTTCGAGGAAACCGAGGGGGAGGACTACGACCTCCTCCTCGCCTTCGCCCCGGTTCCGGAGCTAAGGAGGGCGGTGGAGACCGGCCGCCCCTTCATCACCACCCCGGCCGCCGCCCGCTGGAGCCTGAAGGCGATCGGGGCGGCGCGGAGGGCAAAGGCGCGGGTGCGAAGCCTGCAGGAGGCCGACCCGAGCCGGGTGGCCGGGTAAAAAAAGGCCGGGCAGGTGCCCGGCCTTCGGCTTGGGGGTGATCCCCTACCCCTCCTCCTTTGCCTCCGCCCCGGAAGCCTTGCCCGCGCCCCGGTTCATCCTGCGGAGGTCGGGCTTGATCCGGGCCGCCTTGCCCCGGCGCTCGCGCAGGTAGTAGAGCTTCGCCCGCCGCACCCGGCCGCGGAAGGTGACCTCGACCTTCTCGATGAGGGGCGAGTGCATGGGGAAGATCCGCTCCACCCCCACGCCGTGGGAGATCTTGCGCACGGTGAAGCTCGAGTTGAGGCCGTTTTTCTTGATCTTGATCACCGTGCCCTCGAAGGCCTGGAGCCGGGTGCGGTTCCCCTCCTTCACCTGGTAGACCACCCGCACCGCGTCCCCGGGGCGGAACTCGGGGAGGTCGGTGCGGTAGTGGGGCTTTTCCACCACTTTCAAAAGCGCGCCTTTGTTGATCCGCATCGCGTTCTCCTTCCCAAGCGGAGCCATTGGCTCATTGGTCCCCCTGGCCCTCGGGCCAGCATCCACGAGTATACCTTTCATTCAAAAGAAAAAGAAACCCCCGGGGCGGGCCCGGGGGTTTCGGCATTCGACGCCGCCTAGAACTCCACCTCGTAGCGGATCCTGAAGGCGTCCGCGTAGTTGCCGGCGTTGTCCACGTAGCTGCCGAAGCTCGCGGTGAGGTCCCAGTAGGTCCAGGAGAGCTCGAAGCCGGTGAGGGTGCCACCCGCGCCGGGTGCGGTGGTGTAGAGCCAGTAGGTGCCGGCGTTCCAGGCCTTGTCGGCGTCGGCCGCGGCCGGGGTGAGGCTCAGGCCGGCCGAGCTGTAGCTGCCGTACTGGGCCTTGAAGGTCGAGTGCGGGGCGAAGAGGAACTCGGCGAACTCGATCCCGGCGAACCACTTGGTCTCGGTGCCGGCGTAGCCGTTCGCGCCGCTCCGGGTCACGTAGCCGCCCATCAGGCTCGGCTTGAGCGGCAGGGCGAAGGGATCGGTCTCGACCTTGAAGCCGAACTTGGTGGCGCTATCGCCGGCCACCGGGGCCGAGTAGTAGCCGCCGAGGGCGAAGACGCTGAGCGGGCCGAACTTGGCGGTGTAGTCGGCGTAGACGTTGAGGCGGTCGTAGTCCTGCGTGCCGTACTCGAAGGTGAGGTTCAGGTCCTTCACCGCCGCGTCGGGGGCGTCGCCCCAGTGGTGGAGCTGGGCGAGGATGCCGGTGTTCACGCTGCCGGGGGCCCAGTCCGTGCCGGCGCCCGGCTTCCAGCTCTGGGCGCCGGGGAAGGGGCTCTCCTGGGAGTAGGTCACCCGGGCGTGGAAGCCGGCGAGCCCGGTCGCGATCCGGTTGCCGTCGGCGTCCTTCCCGGCCTTGCCGAGGTCGGCCACGACCTCCCAGTAGGTGGTCGGGGTGCCGGCGATGGTGTAGCTCTGGTACTGGCCCTTCAGCCCGAGGAGGCCGAACCCGGTGCTCGCCGCGATCCCGAAGCCGTTCTGGTTGGCGGCGAAGGGGGCCGCGTTGTGCGCGTTGCTGGTAGCGACGTCGCCGTTCGCGGTGGTGGCCCCGGTGATCAACGCGATGTTCCGGTAGCTCGCCTCCAGCTCGATCGGCCCGAGGCCGGCCTTGGCGATCGCGTAGTAGCTGGTGGCGCCCGCCGCGTCGCTGAAGTACTCGCCCTCGAGGCCGAGCGGCCCGAGCTCGAGGCTCGCGTCGATGCCCCACACGGGGTTCGCGTAGCTATCCTGGGCGATGTAGCTCCCGCCGAGACCGAAGCCCTCCATGGGGCTCAGGGCCAGGCGGCCGGCGTAGAAGTAGTCGTATCCGGGCAGACCGTTGTTCCCGTAGGCGAAGGTCAGCTCCGCCCCCGCGGGCAGGCCGGTGAGGGTCGCCACCAGGCCGGGGCCGTAGGGGTTCTTGTCGTTGTCGAAGAGGTACTCGGTGAACTTGGCCTTGGTGGTCTGGCCGAAGACCAGGCTGAGCTGCTGCCCCTCGGCGACGGGGAGGGTGGTCTTCACGGCGTCCACCTGAAGCGAGGGACCCGTGATAACCGGCGGGCTGGGCGGCTTGGTCCAGCTACCCGAGAGGCTGAACTGGAAGAGCTCCTCGTAGGTGTTCACCCCGTCGCCCTTGGAGGTGCCGGCGAGCTTGCCGGTCTGGAACTTCACGTTGAGGTTCGCGGTGGTTTGGCCGGGGATGGAGGTGAGCCACTCGGCGTTATCCACGACCTGCCCGTCCTTCGGGCTATCGGTATCGCCCGCGCTGAAGGCGCTGTCCTCGATGAAGCGGTCGATGTCGTAGCCGGCGAAGCCGCTCGCGTCGATCGCCTTGTATTCGAGGGTGAGCGAGCCGGAGATGGTGAAGGCGTTCCGCTCCAGGGTGCCGACCCGGTCCTCGAGCCCGGCGACCTTGCCGGCGAGCCCCGCGACGTCGCCGGAGAGGGCCTGGACGTACTCGGTGAGCGCCTGGAGGTCGGAGGCCTTGGCCACGCCCTTGGGCTGGGCGCCCTTGACCGCGACCAGCTCCTTCTCCAGCGCGGCCACCCGGTCCTGCAGGCCGAGCACGTCCTGGTTCAGCATCACCGCGAGCTCGTTCAGGGCCTTGATGCTGTCGGCGTTGGCCTCGGCCAGGCCCTTCGCGGCGTCGGCCGCCGCCATCGCCTCCTCGGCCTTGGCCGCCGCGGCCTCGGCCTTAGCCGCCGCGGTATCGGCCGCCACCGCCGCCGCCTCGACCTTGGCCTCGAGCTCCTTGAGCGCGGCCATGTCCATCCCGGCGGGCTTCATCTTCTTGAGCTCGTCGATGGCCGCCTGGAGCCGGGCCACGTCGGCCTGGGTGGCGGCGTTGTCCTCGAGCGCCGAGACCCGCACGCCCAAGCTCGCGAGCTCGGCGGCGAGCTCCTGCACCGCGTTCCGGAGCGCGGCCAGGGTCTCCTCATCCGCCCCGGCCTGGAACTCGGCCCGGAGCCGCTCGAGGAGGCGGTAGATCAGAAGCGCCGCCTGGTAACGGGTGAGGAACTCGTTGCCGCGGTAGGTGCCATCCGGGAAGCCCAGGATGATCCCCTCATCCGCGAGCTGGTAGACGGCCTCCTCGGCCCAGTGGCCGGGGGGCACGTCGGAGAACTTGGCCGCCGGCGCCACGCTCAGGGCGAGCACGGCGAGCAGCCCTCCTGCGAGTAGCCCTGCCTTCTTCATACCTCTCTACACCCCCTTCAGGTGTCGGGGGGTAGCCGCGGGGCGAGTTGCCGCGTTTCCTCTCCCGCGTCGCTACCCCGTGCGGGCACGCCCAAAACCTTACCCAAACGTTTCAGCAAAGTCTCACGCGTGCCCAAGGCCAATGGTACGGGGGGAGCGCCGCCGGTGTCAAGAAAAATCGGGTTATATTGGGCGCGCCGGAGCCGGGCTCCGGTCCAAGGGGAACGGCGGGAAGCGCAGGGGGAGGCGTGGCCTCCTCACGAGGTGGCGGACCCCGAGAGGGGATTACCGGCCGCGCGCCGGGAAAGGTCGAGGGATTCCGCGGATGCCGCCAGGGCTGGCCCGGCCCTCCCGCCCCGGAAGGGAAGCCCGAGGGGAAAGCCGCCGCCGCGAGGCGGGGACAACCCGAGGGCAGGGCGAGCCCCCTTGGAAAGCGAAGACCAAGGCGGGCCGCGAAGCCGCTCGCGGCCCGGGGGAGGCGAGATGTGCGGAATCGTGGGTTACGTTGGATTTCGGGAAGCCGCCGACGTCCTCATCGAGGGGCTCAGGCGGCTCGAGTACCGCGGGTACGACTCCGCCGGGGTGGCGGTCCGGACCCCGGAGGGGCTCCGGGTCGTGAAGCGGGCGGGCAAGCTCTCCACCCTCGCCGAGGCGCTCGAAAGGGAAAAGCCTCAGGGCACGCTGGGCATCGGCCACACCCGCTGGGCCACCCACGGCCCCCCCACCGACCGAAACGCCCACCCCCACCGCTCGGGCAAGCTGGTGCTCGTCCATAACGGCATCATCGAGAACTACCTGGAGCTAAAGGAACGCCTGGAGCAAAAGGGCTACCGCTTCGAAAGCGACACCGACACCGAGGTCCTGGCCCACCTGATCGCGGATCACTACCAGGGCGATCTCGAGGCCGCGCTTCGCGCCGCGCTCTCCGAGGCCAGGGGGGCCTACGCGGTGGTGGCGATGCACGAGGACGAGGACGCGCTGGTCGCCGCCCGCACCGTGAGCCCGCTGGTGGTGGGGCTGGGGGAGGGGGAGAACTTCCTGGCCTCGGACGTCCCCGCCCTGCTCCCCTACACCCGGAGGGTGGTCTTCCTGGAAGACGGCGAGATGGCGGTGGTCCGCCGGGACGAAGTCCGGGTCAAGGACCTCGCCGGAAACCCCCGCCCCCTCCGGGTCACCGAGGTGGAGTGGACCCTGGAGCAGGCGGAAAAGGGCGGATTTCCCCACTACATGCTGAAGGAGATCTTCGAGCAGCCCTGGGCGCTTGAGAACACCCTCGGCGGCCGCATCCACGAGGAGACCGGCGAGCCGGTGCTCGACCTCAGCCTCGAGCTCTCCCGCTTTGAGCGCGTGCACCTGGTCGCCGCCGGCACCGCCTACTACGCCGGCTGGGCGGGCAGCTACCTGATCGAAAAACTCGCCCGCATCCCCGCCCAGGCCGAGGTGGCGAGCGAGTACCGCTACCGCGAGCCGGTGGTGGACGAAAAGACCCTGTTCGTCGCCGTCAGCCAGTCCGGGGAGACGATCGACACCCTCGAGGCGATGCGGGAGGCAAAACGCCGGGGCGCCGCCGCCCTCGGGGTGATCAACGTCAAGGGCTCGACGATTACCCGCGAGGCCGACGACGTGCTCTACATCCACGCCGGGCCCGAGATCGGGGTGGCCTCCACCAAGGTCTACACCGCGATGATCGCCGCCCTCACCCTGCTCGCGATCCGGCTCGGGCGCCTCCGCGGCACCCTGTCCGAGGCCGAGTCCCGCGCCCTGCTCCACGAGATGAAAAAGCTCCCCCGCCTGGCCGAGGCCACCCTGGAGCGGGCCGAGGAGTACCGGCGGGTGGCGGCGAAGTACCACCAGGCCACGGACTACCTCTTTCTGGGCCGGAACCTGCACGCCCCCACCGCCTTTGAGGGGGCCCTCAAGCTCAAGGAGATCAGCTACATCCACGCCGAGGCCTACCCCGCCGGGGAGATGAAGCACGGCCCCATCGCGCTCATCGACGAGCACCTGCCGGTGGTGGTGGTGAGCCCGAAGGGCCCGTGGTACGAGAAGACCCGCTCGAACCTCCAGGAGGTCCGGGCCCGGGGCGGCCGGGTGATCGCGGTGGCGACCGACGGCGACGAGGAGATCCGGGACCACGCCGAGGAGGTGCTCTACATCCCCGAGGTGCATCCCCTGCTCTCGCCGATCCTCGCGGTGATCCCCCTCCAGCTCCTCGCCTACGAGACCGCCGTCCTCCTCGGCCGCGACGTGGACCAACCCCGGAACCTGGCGAAGAGCGTCACGGTAGAATGAGGTAAGTGCTCTACACGCCGGATTTCCTGGACTTTTTGCGGGCGCTTGACCGGGAGGGGGCGCGCTACCTCCTGATCGGGGGCTACGCCGTGGCCTTTCACGGCTACCCCCGGGCCACCAAGGACCTCGACCTCTGGATCGAGGCCAGCCCGGAAAACGCCGCCCGGGTGCTGGCGGCGATCCGGGATTTTTTTGGGGAAACCCTGGGCCTGGAGGAAGGCGACTTGCTCAGCCCGGGCGTCATCCAGCTCGGCTACGCCCCGAACCGCATCGACCTGGTGATCCTGCCCGACGAGCCGCTTGCCTTCGGGGAGGCCTACGCGCGGGCGGAGGAAACCCGGGTGGAGGAGATCCCGGTGCGGGTGATCGGCCTGGAAGACCTGCTCGCCTTAAAGAGGGCGTTCGGTCGGGCCCAGGACCGGGCCGACGTCGAGGCCCTGGAGGAGGAATGAGGCGCGTGCGCCCGGTGGCCCGCAAGCGGGCGCTCTCGGCTTCCCGGAGGGGCGAGCGCTCGGAGTGGCTCCGGCTCTCCCCGCGCGAGCGCTTCTTGGCGGTGGAGGAGATGCGCCTTTTCTGGTGCCGCCGGCAGTCCCCGCCCTGCCAGCTCGGGAAGGTGGCGCCGGTGGCGAGAAAGCGCCCATTGAAAAAGGGCTAACGCCCGCCCTCGAGCTCGGCGACGAAGCCCTTAAGGGCCTCGAGGTAGGCCCCGGGGTCGGGGTCCCAGACCTCGTGGCCGGACTCGGGAAAGGCCACCACTCGCGCGTTCGGGAGCGCCGCCCGCATCGCCTCCGCCTCCCCTTCGTCGAGGAGGCCGCCCCGCTCGGGGTTACCCCGAAGGAGGAGCACCGGGGCCCGCACCCGCGAAAGGAGCGGGCCCGCGTCGAAGGGGCCGAACTCGGCGTGGATCCCCAAAAGGGCAGCCTCCGGCAGGTCCGGCCGAGCCTTTCGCATCCGCCGGACCCAGTCCGCCCCGGGCCGCGGCACGCGGGCAGGGTAATCGATCAGCAAAAGCCCCCGCACCCGCTCTGGGTGCCGGGCGGCGTAGGCCAGGGCGAGGGGAACGTTCGACGAGTAGGCGGATAGGAGAAAGGGCGGGATCGCCCGTCGTTCGAGCAGGAAGACGAGGTCGGCGAGGAAGTCCTCGACCGACCAGCCCCGCTCGGGCGCCCCGCATCCCGGGCTGCCCCGGAGCCCGAGGGCGGCCACCGGGTGGGGGGCGAGGGCGCGGGCCTCCGCCCGGTAGGCCTCCGGCGGCCCCAAAAACCCCGGCAGGAAGACCACCGGAAGCCGTTCCGGCTCCCCCGGCCAAAGGAGCGCCCGAAGGCGCACGCCTCCCCTTTCGAAAACCCGCTCCTCCATGCCTTAGGTTAAGGACGCGCGGTTTT
>JALSJG010000241.1 GCA_026989475.1 Thermaceae bacterium
CGCGGCGGCGGCGGCCACCGGGTTGCCCCCAAAGGTGGTGCCGTGGGCCCCGGGAGGCCAGGAGGAGAGCTCGGCGCGGAAGAGAAGAGCGCTTATGGGAAAGCCCGAGGCGAGTCCCTTGGCGAGGGTGACCAGGTCGGGCTTCACCCCCTCTTGTTCCATGGCCAGGAAGGTGCCGGTGCGGCCGGCGCCGGTCTGGATCTCGTCGGCGACGAGGAGGATGCCGTGGTGCTCGAGTAGGGCCTTGAGTTCCTTGAAAAAGCCCGGCGCCGGGAGCAAGTACCCGCCTTCGCCCTGGATTGGCTCGGCGAAGAACGCCGCCACCTCGCCCGGGGGGATCTTGGTCTTGAAGAGGTGCTCGAGGTAGTCGAGCACCGCCTCGCCCGCCTGGGCGGGCGGCACTCCGAAAGGCGGGCGGGAGGGGCTCGGGTAGGGGACGTGGACCACCCCGGGGAGCAGGGGAGCGAACCCCTCCCGGTACTTGGGGTTCGAGCTCGTGAGCGAGAGGCTCCCCAGCGTTCTGCCGTGGAAGGCGCCGGTGAAGGCGAGGAGATAAGGGCGGCGGGTGTGGTAGCGGACCAGCTTGATGGCGGCCTCGATCGCCTCGGTGCCGGAGTTGCCGAAGTAAACCCGGTAGCCCCCGCCTAGCTTCTCCACCAGGCGCTCGGCCAGGGTGACGTTGGGCTCGTGGGCAAAGTCGGAGAAGCAGACGTGCACGAACCTTTCCATCTGGGCCCGGGCGGCCGCGAGCACCCGGGGGTGGCCGTAGCCGGTGGTGTTCACCGCGATGCCGCCCATGAAGTCGAGGTAGCGCCGGCCGTCGGTGTCGTAGAGCCAGACCCCCTCGCCGCGCTCGGGGACGAAGGGGTAGGGGCGCAGGTAGCTTGTGGAGAGGACCCTACGCTCCCTTTCGAGGATCGTTTCGCTCCGCTTGGCCATGTCCTGAGTGTATTCCGGTGCGATTTCGCTTCTGTCCCCCGCGGGCCCGGTGTATCTTAGGCGGCGAGGGGGTACCCGCGTGGAAGCACGGGCGATCGTGGTGACTTCGGGCAAGGGCGGAGTGGGCAAGACCACCACCACCGCCAACGTCGGGACCGCGCTCGCGCATCTTGGCGAGAAGGTTGCGGTCGTGGACGTGGACGTGGGTCTCCGCAACCTGGACGTGGTGATGGGGCTCGAGTCCCGGGTGGTCTTCGACCTGATCGACGTGATCGAGGGCCGGACCGAGCTGAAAAAAGCGCTGGTCCGCGACAAGCGGGTCCAGGGGCTCTACCTCCTGCCCGCGGCCCAGACCCGGGACAAGGAGGCGCTGGACCCGGAGCGTTTCAAGGAGATCGTCCGCCAGCTTCTGGAAGAGGAGGGGTTCGACCGGGTCCTGATCGACTCCCCGGCCGGGATCGAGAAGGGCTTCAAGACCGCCGCCGCCCCGGCGGAGGGGGCGCTGGTGGTGGTCAACCCCGAGGTCTCGAGCGTGCGCGACGCCGACCGCATTATCGGGATGCTGGAAGCCATGGGGATCCAGGAGAACTACCTGGTGATCAACCGCATCCGCCCGGAGATGGTCAAGCGGGGCGATATGTTGGCGGTGGAGGACGTAATCGAGATCCTCGGCCTGAAACCCATCGGGATCGTACCCGAGGACGAGCACGTCCTCATCTCCACCAACGTGGGCGAGCCCCTGGTGCTCAGGTCGGGCTCGGCGGCGGGCCGGGCCCTTATGGAGACGGCCCGGCGGATCCACGGCGAGTCCATTCCCTTCCCCTCGCTCGAGGATAAGAAGGGCTTTTGGGCCGCGATCCGCCGCATCTTTGGGGGGGCGTAGATGTGGTTCTGGCGGCGGCGGAAAAGTAAGGAGAAGGCCCGTGACCGCTTGAAGCTGGTCCTCGCCTACGACCGGGCCAAGCTGCCCCCCGGTAAACTCGAGGGGCTTAAGGCGGAGCTGCTTGAGGTTTTGAAGCGTTACTTCCCCGCCGACGAGAGCGGGGTCGAGGTCCGCCTCGAGGAGCGCGGTGAGAACGTGGTCTTGATCGCCGAGGTTCCGGTTCGCCCGTGACCCTGCGGATCCGCTGGGACTACGACTATGGGCTTTTTGCCCTTGCGCTTTTGCTCTCGGCCTTCGGGCTTTTCGTCCTCTCGAGTGCCGCCCCTGACAAGGGCTTCGTCGTGCGCCAGTCGTTCTGGTTGCTGATCGGGCTTTTGGCCGCGGTCTCTTTGCAGCTTTTTTCCAAGGTCCGGCTGCTTCGCTTGGCTCCCTGGCTTTACCTGTTTTCGCTTTTGCTCCTCGTGCTGGTGTTGGTCTTCGGCCGGGAGATCAACGGTGCCCGGGCCTGGTTCGTCTTCGGCCCCATTCGTTTTCAGCCCTCGGAGTTTGCAAAAATCGCGCTGATCCTGATGCTCGCCCGGGTGCTCGCCCGCCGCCCCCTCTTGCGGCTTTGGGATTACTCCTACCCCCTCGTTGTCGCTGCCTTGCCGGTGCTCCTCACCGCCGCCGAGCCCGACCTTGGGGGCGCGATGGTGATGGCCGCCGCCGCCGCCGGTGTTTTCTTCGTCCGGGGGCTACCCTGGCGTCACCTGGCTGTGGCTTTTCTGATCGCCGTCGGGCTTTTCCCCACCGTGGTCTGGCCCCAGCTCTTGCCCCACCAAAAGGAGCGGATCCTTACCGCCCTAAACCCCACCCGCGACCCCTTGGGGAGCGGCTTTCAGGTCATTCAGTCAATGATTGCGGTGGGGTCGGGGGGCCTCACGGGCAAGGGGTACGGACAGGGCACCCAGTCGCAGCTCGGCTTCGTGCCCTTTCGCCACACCGACTTCATCTTCGCGGTGGTGGCCGAGGAGATGGGGCTCGTTGGGGCGCTCTCGCTGCTCGGGGCCTACGCGATCCTCCTTTGGCGTTTGGTGGCGCTGGCGCTCGCGCTTCCCATCCTTGAAGATCGACTCGCGGTCTCCGGGATCTTCGCGATGATCGCCTTTCAGGTCCTCGTGAACGTCGGCGTGACCCTGGGAGTCGCGCCGGTTACCGGCATCACCTTGCCCTTTATCAGCTACGGGGGTACCAGCCTTGTGACCCTTTTCCTGGCCGTGGGGCTCGTTGAGCTCATCTATCGGGACCGGCTTCAGCGCGTGCTATAGTCGCGATTGTTGTGGGGCCCTTCTTGATCGGTTTCGGTGCCGGCGCCTTTGGCGCGCTCCTGGGTTTGGGGGGTGGAGTGCTGATCGTGCCTGCGCTCACCGGTATCCTGCGTCTTTCGCAGCACGACGCCCACGGAACGAGTCTGGTAGCAGTGGCCTTGACCGCGGTGGTCGGGAGCCTGACCTACGCGGCCGGAGGTTCGGTGGACTGGGTGGCGGCCGTACTCCTCGCCACGACCGCGATGCTTGCGGCGCGCCTGGGTGCTCGCGCCACCCGGCGCCTCAAGGCCCGAACGTTACGGCGGGTTTTCGGAGCCTTTCTACTGGGAGTGGCCTTCCTGCTGCCCTTCAAGCATCAGCTTCCCCACGTACGCGCGGGCGGGGCCGGGGTGCTCTCCTGGGCCATCCTTCTGCTAGCGGGGGGGCTCGCCGGCTTCCTTTCGGGCTTGCTTGGCGTCGGCGGCGGAACCGTGATGGTGCCTGCACTCGTGCTGGGGGACGGTCTCGACCAGCACGTGGCCCAGGGCACCAGCCTGGCCGCGATGGTGTTGCCTAGTCTGATCGGGGCCTACACCCACTGGACCCTCGGACACGTGCGGCGTAGGGTGGTTCCCGGACTGCTTGCCGGCGTTTTGCTCGGGGCCTACCTGGGTGGACGGCTCGCCCTGGGCATTCCCGAGGTCCTGCTCCGGACCCTGTTTGCGGTTATCCTGGTTTGGATGGCGCTGCGGTATCTCCGCGCATAGGGTTAGGGGGGAAAGATGAACCTTGGAATCTGGGAAATCCTCATCATCCTGGCGATCGTGCTGTTGCTCTTCGGGGGTCGGAAGCTGCCCGAGCTCGCCCGTGGTTTAGGCCAGTCGGCCCGGGAGTTTAAGAAGGGGCTCGAGGAGGGTCAGTCGGAGGAGAAGGAGGCGGCCTCGTCCTCGGAAAAAAGTTGAAGGTAGCGGGGTTT
>JALSJG010000242.1 GCA_026989475.1 Thermaceae bacterium
GCTCCTCAGGTGGGGGAGGGCAAAGGCGACGTTTTGCCAGGCGGTGAGGTGGGGGAAGAGGGCGGCGTTTTGGGGCAGGTAACCGATCGGCCGCTTTTCCGGGGGCAGCCCGGCGTAGGGCGTGCCCTCGGCCGGTAGCAGGCCGGCGAGGGCCTTAAGGAGCGTGGTTTTTCCCGCGCCCGAGGGTCCGAGGAGGGCGGTGAAACCCTCGACCCGGAAGGCTACCGCGAGCGGGAGCGGCCGGTGGATCCGGTAGCGGATCTCCATCGTTCCTCCAGCGCTCGGGTGAGGTAGACGAGGGCAAAGGCGAGGGCGAGCATAATCGCGGAAGCGCGATGAGCGGCGGTAAACTCGAGCCCCTCCACCAGATCGTAGATGTAGGTCGAGGCCACCTGCGTCTTCCCGGGAATGTTGCCTCCTACCATGAGCACCACCCCGAACTCGCCGAGGGCGTGGGCGAAGGCGAGCAGGGTTCCGGAGACGATGCCAGGCCAGACCAGGGGGAGTACCACCTCCCGGGCGCGGCGGAGCCGGCCCGCCCCCAGGGTGCGCGCGGTCTCGAGGAGGTCTTCGTCCAACGCCCGGAAGGCCTCGCGGTAGGCGGTATAGGCGAAGGGAAGGCTGAATACCGCCGCGCCCAGGACCATCCCGGGGAACGTGAAGGCGAGGCTCAAGCCGATAACCCGGGCAATGGGGCCCTCGGGGGACAGGAGGAGGAGCAAATAAAAGCCGAGTACCGTAGGCGGAAGGGCGAGCGGGGTGAGCAGAAGCGACTCGACCAGGGTCCGGCCGGGGTAGGCGCGGCGGTTCAGGTAAGCGAGCAAGGGGCCCACGAGCAGGAGAAGCCCAGCGCTCGCCGCTGCCAGTAGAAGGCTGCGCAAGAGCACCTCGATCACGGTGCCTCCAACCCGTATTTTGCGAAAACCTCGCGGGCTTTAGGGCTTTGTAGATAGACTAGGAACGGTTTCCCCCGGGGATCGAGCAGGCCGGCTGCGTAGAGGAGGGGCGGGTGGATTTCGCTCGGAGCGAGCCAGTAGGGGCCTCCAAGCTTGCGGGCCGAGGCAAGGTCGATCCAGGCGGCATCGGCGGCGAAGGCGGCGAGGCGTGCGGCCTGGGCTACGCTTTCGGTGAAGACGAGCTTTCGCTGAACCGCTTGGATAAGGCCGTAGTGTTCGAGCACCGCCAGGGCCGCCCGCCCGTAGGGCGCGAGCTTGGGGTTCGCGATGGCAATCCGGCGTATCGCCGGGTCCTCCAGAGCTTCCGGCCCTACCGGAATGCGTTGCAGTCTTGGGTGCAGGTAGAGCGCGAGCCGACCCCGCGCAAAGGGAATCGGTTCGGTTTTGAGCTTGCCAGCGGGCAGTTTTTTCAGGTAGACGGGGTCAGCGGGAAGATAGAGGGCATAGGGGGCCCCTTTTTGCACCTGCGCGAAAAGCTTTCCCGAAGAACCGAGCACCACCTTGACCGGGACCCCCTGTTCGGCGCGATATCGTTCGGAGAGCTCTCGTAAAGGGGGGCCCAGGCTCGAGGCGGCGGCGATCACGAGCGGTGCCTCCGCCCGAGCCGGGGCCAAGAGGAAAAAGACGAGTGCCCACAGGATCGGGCCCGTTTTGCGACGTTCGCGGGGGGCGCCCGAGGACGCCCCCCGTCCCCAACCCCCCGGGGTTACTCGACGATCTTCTTCCACTCCTCGTAGACCTGCATGGGGGAGAGCTTCTTGCCCCGCTCGACCTTCACTTCGTCCGGGGTGAAGGGTTTGTACTCCTTCGGCAGGAGCTTGTCGTTGCCCCACGCCTTGGCGATGTAGTCGAGTACCGCCGCCACCTGCTCATCGGAGAGCTGGTTTCCGAAGGGGGGCATCATGCTGTTGTAGGTTGCCCCAGCCACGTTGATCTGCCCCTGGAGGCCGAAGAGGACCACGTGGATGAGGAGTTGCCTGCCTTCGGCTCCCTTTCCGAGAATTTCCGGAACCACTTCCGTGAGGGGCGGGAACGCGCCGGGGATGCCTTTCCCGTTCGCCTGGTGGCAGCTCATGCAGTAGGTCTGGTAAACCTTCTCGCCCTCGGCGGCCAGCGCTAGGGCCCCAAGCGCGAGGGTGAGCACGATCGCCAGCGACTTTTTCATGTCCATCACCTCCCCAGGGGATTATACGTCACCGTCGTGGCGCGTTTTCTTAGGGGACGGCTAACGCGCCTTCACCTCGGTCCAGATCCGGTCATAAAGCCGGATGGCGTCGCCGATGTCGCGGATGTACTCGAGCTTTTTCCGCACCTCCTCGGGCGGGAAGATTGCGGGGTTCGCCTTCAGTTCAGGGTCGAGGTAGGGCATCGCCGTCGCCACCGGGGTGGCGTAGGCGTTGTAGTTGGCGATCTTGGCCGCGATCTTGGGCTCGAGGATGAAGTCAAGAAAGGCGTAGGCGAGCTCGGGGTGCGGAGCGCGCTTTGGGATCGCCACCGCGTCGGTCCAGATCGTGCCTCCCTCCTTGGGAACGAGGTACTTGACCTGGGGCGCTTCCTCCTGGATCTGGACGATGTCCCCGGAGTAGGCGTGCACCACCGTCGCGTCGCCGGCGAGGAGACGGCTCCTCGCCTCGATGCCTCCCGCGAAGCCCAGACAACGCTTCTTTGCCCCAATAAGAAGTTCTTTCGCCTCGTTGAGGTGATCGGGGTTGGTGTCGTTCAAGGAGTAGCCGAGGTACTTAAGGGCAGCCCCGATCGTCTCGCGCATCTCGTCGAGGAGGAAGCAAGGGCCGGCGTAGGCCTCGGGGTCAAAGAAGACCGCCCAGGAGTCCACCGGCTTTTTGACCGCCTCGCGGTCGTAGGCGATCCCGGTGGTGCCCCAGAGGTAGGGGATCGAGTGGCGGTTTCCCGGGTCGTACTGGGGGTTTTGAAACTCGGGGGCTAGGTTTTTGAGGTTCTTGAGCTTCGTATGGTCGAGCTTTCGGATCAGCCCCGCCCGGGCCATCTCCAGGACGTAGTAGTCGGGCGGTACCACCACGTCGTACTCGGCGTCGCCCCCGGCGGCGAGCTTGGCGAGCATCGCCTCCGGGGCCTCGAAGGTGTCGATGATCACCCGGGCCTGGTAGCGCCGCTCGAACTCGGCGACGACCTCTTCCGGGATGTAGTCCGCCCAGTTAAAAAGCCGGAGCTCGCCCCGGGCCCAGGCCAGGCCCCAAAGAACAAGGAGCAGAAGGGGAATCGCGCGCTTCATTTCACCTCCTCCTTAAAAGCGCCCGGCCGAGAAGCACCCCGGCCATGGACGCCGCGATCAGTATAGAGGAGAGGGCGTGGATCTCGGGGGTGACCCCGCGTTTGACGCTGCCGAAGATGTAAAGCGGAAGGGTGGTGGAGCCGGGTCCAGCGGTGAAGAAGGTGATCACGAAGTCGTCGAGGGAGAGGCTAAAGGCGAGCAGGGCCCCGGCGAGGACCCCGGGCCAGATCAAGGGAAAGGTGACGTAGCGGAAGGTGGCGAACCCCCCGGCGCCGAGGTCGGCGGCGGCCTCCTCCAGGGCGGGATCGAGGGAGGCGAGCCGGCTTCGCACCACCAGGGCCACGTAGGCGAGCTGGTAGGTGACGTGGCCCAGGATGATGGTGAGGAGCGAGAGCCGAAAGAACCCGGTGGCCTCCCGGATCCAGGCGAAAAAGAGCAAGAGGGCGACCCCCATCACGATGTCCGGGATCACCACCGGGACGTAGAGCAAAAACCGAAGCAACCCCTTGCCCCGGAAGCGGTAGCGGTACAGGCCGAGGGCGAGCAGGGTGCCGAGCACGGTGGCGATCAGCGTGCTCACCAGGGCTACTACCAGGGTGTTCTCGGCGTAGAGCGCGATGCGGGGGTTATGAAAGAGCTTTTCGTACCAGGCGGTGGTGAACCCTCGCCACTGCACCCCGAAGCGGCTTTGGTTAAAGGAGAGCACGACGATGACCGCGATCGGGAGGTAGAGGAAGACGAGGACGAGGAGGGTGTGGATCCTGAGCAAGAGCCGCACGTTCCCCCCTAGACCAGCCGGTCGAGCCCTTCCTCGCCGGCCCGGCGGGCGTAGAGCCAAAGCCCAAGGAGCACGAGCCCCATGAGTACGTAGGCGGCGGCGCTCCCGAAGGCCCAGTCCCGAACCACCCCGAACTGCTGCTGGATCACGTTCCCGATCAGGATCACCCGGCCGGCCCCGAGCAGGTCGGAGATGACGAAGGTGCCTAGGGCGGGGATGAAGACGAGCAGCACCCCGGCGACGACGCCGGGAAGGGTCTGGGGCCAGACCGCGTGGAGAAAACTACGGAACCGGCCGGCGCCCAGGTCCTGGGCGGCCTCGTGCAGCGTCCAGTCCACCCGCTCCACCGCGGTGTAGACGGGGAGCACCAGGAAGGGGAGGTAGGTGTAGACGGTGGCGGTGTAGACCGCGAACCAGGAGGGGTATAGGGCCAGGGGCTCGAGCCCGAACATCCCCAGGAAGGCGTTCACCACCCCCTTCTTTTGAAAGATCACGATCCAGGCGTAGATCCGAATCAGGAAGTTGGTCCAAAAGGGAAGCACCACGAGCAAAAGAAGCGCCTCTTTATGACGGCTTTGGGCGATGGCGAAGGCCAGGGGGTAGCCGAGGAGCAGGGTGAGGAGGGTAACCACCAGGGCGAAGAACACGCTCCGGGCGAGGATCAGGAGGTAGAGGGGATCGAAACCCGTCTCGGTGAGGCCGAAAAAGCGCAGGTAGTTGGCGAGGGTCAGGGGGCCGACCAGGGTACCGTGGGGCCCTCGCTGGAGAAAGGAAGCCACCAGCATAAAGAAGGCGGGCACCACCATGAAGACGAAGAGCCAAAGCGCTCCCGGCCAGACCGTGACCAAAAGGCGAAAAAGCCGCCTTAAGGGGCTCGCCGCCGACCTATCCACCGACCACCACCAGGTTCTCGGGGGGCAGGCGTACGAAGACCTCCTCGCCGTAATCGTATTCCTCGTAGCCGGGCTCGGAGATGTCGGCGTTTAGGGTGTAGGCGATGAGCTCGAGCTCCCCCGCGCGCAGGATGTACTGGTTTTCGGCCCCGGTGTAGACGATGTCCCGCACCCTTGCCCGTACCTCGTTCGGCCCCCCGCTCGGGGCCCGGGAGAGCCGGAGCTTTTCCGGCCGGATCGAGAGCAGGTAGTCCCTGCCCGGGGTGAGCTCGGTCAGTACTCGGAGGGGGCCGAGCGGGGTCTGGATCGTGTGGGACTTTTGGGCGGTGCCCTCGATCAGGTTCGAGGTCCCGAGAAAACGGGCGACGAAGGGGGTCCTGGGGCGTTCGTAGAGCTCCTCCGGTAGGCCGATCTGCTCGATCCGCCCGGCCCGCATCACCGCCATGCGGTCGCTCATCACGAGCGCCTCCTCTTGGTCGTGGGTGACGTAGACGAAGGTGATCTTGAGCTCCATCTGGAGGCGCATCAGCTCGATCTGGAGCTCTTTCCGGAGTTTCAGGTCAAGGGCGCCCAGGGGCTCGTCGAGGAGGAGCACCTTGGGCTCGTTGACGAGCGCCCGGGCGAGGGCGACCCGCTGCTTTTGGCCGCCCGAGAGCTCGTGGGGGCGGCGGCGGGCGAGGTCGGCGATCTGGACGAGCTCGAGCACCGCCTCGACCCGCTTTCGGACCTGGGCTTCGGGGAGTCGCTTCA
>JALSJG010000243.1 GCA_026989475.1 Thermaceae bacterium
TCCGACTTGATGAAGGCGATCATCTCGTTGAAAAGCCGCGTGGCCTCGAACTTGTACTCCTGGAAGGGGTCCTTTTGGGCGTAGGAGCGGAGCCCGATCCCCTGCCGGAGCACGTCGAGGTTATGGAGGTGCTCCTTCCAGGCCGAGTCCACGATGGAGAGGATCACGAACCGCTCCACCGCCCGCATGACCGGCGGGGTGAGCTCCTCCTCCCGCTTCTCGTAAGCCTCGAGCGCGTACTTGACAACCTCCTCCACCGCCGCTTCAGCCTTTAGGTCGCGGAGCTTTTCGAAGTCGAAGGCCTCGAACGCGGGCACGAAGTCAAGTAGAGCGGTCCTGAGCCCGGCGAGGTCCCAGTCCTCGGGGTGGATCTGGGGATTGAGGAAGTTCTCAGCGAGGCCCGCCACCGTGTCCTCGACCATGGCGAGGGCGGCCTCCTTGACCTCCTCGTCCTTGCCGAGCAACACCTTTCGGCGCTGGGCGTAGATCACCTCGCGCTGGCGGGCCATCACGTCGTCGAACTGGAGAAGCTGCTTGCGGATCGCGAAGTTTCGGTCCTCGACCCGCTTTTGGGCCCGCTCGATCGCGTTGGTCACCATCTTGTGCTCGATCGGCTCGGAGTCGTCAAACCCCATGCGATCGAGCATCGCCACCACCCGCTCGGAGGCGAATAGCCGCATCAGGTCGTCGTCGAAGGAGACGTAAAAGCGGCTCGAGCCCGGATCCCCCTGCCGGCCCGAGCGGCCCCGGAGCTGGTTGTCGATGCGACGGGACTCGTGGCGCTCGGTGCCGATGATGTGGAGCCCCCCGAGCTCCTTGACGCGCTTCTCGTCCTCCTCGACCTCGCGCTTGATCGTTTTGATCTCCTCGATCAGCGCCTCGGGGATCCCGAGCTTTTCGGCGAGCGCCCTGGCCTCGTCCTCCTTTTCCATGAGGAGCTTTTTGACGAAGAGCTCGACCTCCCACTCGTAGCGGTTGAACCCGTGCTTTTCGAGAAGGCCCGCGGCCAGAAACTCGGCGTTGCCCCCGAGCTTGATGTCGGTACCCCGCCCCGCCATGTTGGTGGCGATGGTGACGGTCTTCGAGCGCCCCGCCTGGGCGACGATCTCGGCCTCTTTCTCGTGGTACTTGGCGTTAAGGACCTGGTGGGGAATCCCTTTTCGGATCGTGCCCAGGGTGTGCACCGCCCGCTTGAAGTTCTCCCAGGCGTAGGCGAGGTTACCCTTCGCCCCCTCGAAGAGGGGGTCGAAGCGCGCGAGATCCTCGTCCTTGAGACCCGCCGGGCGCTTTAAGAGCTTCTTGAGCTCGTCCCACTCGCCCCCGGACTTGTTCTTGAGCTCCTTTTGGAGGGCCTCGACCCGCTGCTCGAGCCGGGGCAGGTAGTGCCGGGGCTCTTTGAGCATCGCCGAGAGACGCTCGGACTTCTCGATCGAGATCGTACCCACGAGGACCGGCTGGCCCCGCTCGTACTTTTCGGCGATCTCCTCCACCACCGCCAGGAACTTGCCCCGCTCGGTGCGGTAGACCTGATCGGGGTAATCCACGCGGATGACCGGCTTGTTGGTGGGGACAACGATCACATCCATCCCGTAGATCTCCTGGAACTCCTTCTCCTCGGTCTTGGCGGTGCCGGTCATGCCCGCGGTCTTGTCGTAGAGGCGGAAGAAGTTCTGGTAGGTGATGGTGGCGAGGGTCTGGTTCTCCCGCTCGATCTTGACGCCCTCCTTGGCCTCGATCGCCTGGTGGAGCCCCTCGCCGTAGCGCCGGCCCGGCATCAGGCGGCCGGTGAACTCGTCGACGATGATCACCTGGCCGTCCTTCACGATGTAGTCGCGGTCGCGGAAGTAGAGCTCCTTGGCCCGGATCGCCTGGATCAGCATGTGGGCGATCTCCATGTTCTCCGGGCTGAAAAGGCCCTTGATGCCAAGAAGCTTCTCCGCCTTCTCGATGCCCCGCTCGGTGAGCTGGACGTGTTTTTGCTTTTCGTCCACGGTGTAGTCGCCGGTGGGCTCCTTGTCCTTCTCGCCGGGCTCGGGCATCTCGCCGCGCTCGAGCTTTTTCGCGATCTCCGCCATCTTGTAGTAGAGATCGGTGGCCTTCTCGGCTGGCCCGGAGATGATGAGGGGGGTCCGGGCCTCGTCGATTAGGATCGAGTCCACCTCGTCGACGATCGCGTAGTGCAGGGGGTGGTCGTGGCGGAGCACGAGCTGGTCCGGCGAGAGCGCCATGTTGTCGCGGAGGTAGTCGAAGCCGAGCTCGGAGTTGGTGACGTAGGTGACGTCGGCGAGGTAGGCCTTCCGGCGTTCGGGGGGCGGGGTGTCGTGCTGGATCGCCGCCACCTCGAGCCCAAGGCCCCGGTAGACCGGCCCCATCCACTCGGCGTCGCGGCGGGCCAGGTAGTCGTTCACCGTGACCAGGTGCACGCCCTTGCCGGAAAGGGCGTCGAGGGCCACCGCCAGGGTGGCAACCAGGGTCTTGCCCTCGCCGGTCTTCATCTCGGCGATCCGGCCCTCGTGCAAAACGGCGCCGCCGATCAGCTGCACGTCGAAGTGGCGCATCCCGAGGTAGCGTTTCGCCGACTCGCGGGTGAGGGCGAAGACCCGGGGAAGGAGCGCGTCCAAGGACTTGCCGCCTTCCTGGTGCTCGCGGCGGAGTTTTTCGTACTCGGCGGCGAGATCCTCGATCTTCTCGATCTCGGGCTCGAGCGCGTTGACCGGCTCGACCACGGTGCGGTAGTAGCGCTGGATCTCGCGCTCGTTGTTGTCGAAGATTTTCCTAAGGATTCCCAGCATAAGCCTCGCCTATTCTACGTCCAAAGCGTGAGAAGCCTCGGCCAAGGGGGCGTAGGGTTTGGCCTCCAAGGTCCAGGGGGAGGGGGGCTCGCCTCGGCGGATGCGCTTTAGGGCCGCGAGCGCCACCATCGCGCCGTTGTCGGTGGCGAGCTCGGGGGGCGGAAGGTGGAGCAAAAGCCCCGTCTCCTCCAGCCGCCGCCTGAGCCGCGCGTTCGCCGCCACCCCGCCGGCGACCACCACCCGCTTCCGGCCGAGCGCCCGCGCCGCCCGGGCCACGGTGTCCACCAGGCTCTCCGCCACCACCCGCTCGAAGCTCGCCGCCAGGTCCTCTTTCCTGTAGCCCTTTTCCAGGAACCGGGCGGCCGCGGTCTTGAGGCCGGAAAAGCTGAAGTCATAGCCCTTTTGCCCTTTTAGCGGCACGGGAAAGGGCACCGCGCGGTCGTCGCCTTCCTCCGCGAGCTCCGCGATCCTCGGGCCCCCGGGGTAGCCGAGGCCGAGGAGCCTCGCCACCTTGTCGAAGGCCTCGCCGGCGGCGTCGTCCCGGGTGGCGCCGAGGAGGCGGTATTCCCCCTCCCGGGGCACGTCGAAGAGGTGGGTGTGGCCGCCGGAGGCGAGGAGCGCGAGGTAGGGGGGCTCAACCGCCCCCGCCGCCGCCAGATGCGCCTCGAGGTGGTGGATCCCGTAAAAGGGTACGCCAAGGCCCAGGGCCAGCCCCTTCGCATAGGAAAGCCCGACGAGGAGCGGCCCCACCAGCCCGGGCCCGTAGGTAGCGGCGACCAGGTCGAGGTCCCCGGGTCCCACCCCGGCCTCCTCGAGGGCCTCTGCCACCAGCCGGTCGATCACCCGGGTGTGCTCGCGGGAGGCGTACTCCGGGACCACCCCGCCGAACTCGGCGTGGAGCGCGGTCTGGGAGGCGACCAGGTTGGCGAGCACCATGCCGTCGCGGACCACGCCGACCCCGGTGTCGTCGCAGGAGGTATCGATGCCGAGGGCAATCACCGGCCTTACACTTTACCAAACGAAAGTGCTAGGGTAAAGGACCGATGGAGCTCGCCGAATACCACCGCGTTCGGCCGGTACCCACCCCCTTTGGCCCCCTCTTCTTCAAGGCCGGCGCCCGGGGGTTTCCCGATCCCCGCTACGAGCTCCTCGCGCGGGTCGCCAAGCTCACCCAAGGCGCCCGGGTCCTCGACCTAAACCCTGGGGTCGGGCTCGCGAGCTGGCAGGCGGCCCGGAGCGGGGCGCGGGTGGTCGCGATCGAGCCCAGCCGTGCCGCCTTCCGGGCGCTTTCCGAAAACGCCAGGGTCCAGGGTTTCGAAGCCCGCCTCGGGCTTCCCTGGGAGGCCGAGGCCGAAGCCTACGACGCCGTGCTCCTGGTGCTTCCCGCCGAGCGGGGCACCCGCTACGTGGAGGCCTCGCTCGCCGCCGCCGGTCGGGCCCTGAAGCCGGGCGGGCTCCTATGGATCGCGGGAAGCAAGAAAAAGGGCTTCGAACGCTACTTCAAAACCGCAAGGAGCTGGATCGGCTACGGGCGGGTCGAGGCGCGGGAGGGACCCTACCGGGTCGCCGTCTTGGAAAAGGAACACACCCCCGCACTCCCGCCCCTTTGGGAGGCGTTCGAGGCCGAGCTCAGGGGGCGGCGCTTTACCTTCCGCACCCTCCCCGGGGTCTTTTCCGAGGGCCGGGTGGACCCGGCGAGCGCGCTACTGCTCGAAGCGCTCATCGAGCCCGAAAAGGGCGCGCCCGTCCTCGACCTCGGCGCGGGCTACGGCGCCCTCGCCCTCCCCCTCGCCGCCCGGGGCGCCCGGGTGACCGCCCTCGAGGACGACCTCGCCTCGGTGCGCGCGCTCGAGGCAAGTGCGGCGGAAAACCGCCTCGAGGTGGACGCGCGGCACTCCGACGTCGACGAGGCCTTGAAAGAGGATGAACGTTTTGCTATAGTGGTAACGAATCCCCCCTTTCACGTTGGGGGGAGCGTCATCTTGGACGTGGCAAAGGCGTTCGTGAACGCGGCCTACCGGTACCTGGAAAAAGGCGGAAGGTTCTACCTGGTGGCCAATCCCTTCCTAAAGTACGAGCCCCTGATCGAAAGCGTCTTCGGCAACGTGAAGACGGTCCGCGCGGACCGCTACAAGGTTCTTGCGGCTACCCGCTAGGGGGGAGTCAATGGGCGAAAAGGAAAGCACCATGGAGACCAGTGTGCTCGAGAACAAGACGGTCCAAAAGCTCCTCAAGAAGGGCAAGAAGGCCGGCGCCCTCTCCGAGGAAGAGGTGCGGGCGGCGATGGAAGAGGCGATGCCCGAGCTCGGGGAGGAGGCCTTCGAGGAGTCCTTCGAGGAGGTGCTCGACTACCTCGAGGGCGAGGGGGTGGACGTCGTCCCCGAGGAGGACGCCGAGGCCCTCGCGCTGGACGAGGAAGAGGAGGAGGTCCTCCCTACCCGGGTTTCGACCTCGGACCCGGTCCGCCAGTACCTCCACGAGATCGGCCAGGTCCCCCTCCTAACGCTGGAGGAGGAGGTGGACCTCGCCCGTCGGGTGGAGGAGGGCGAGGCCGCGATCCAAAAACTCGCCGAGTTCACCGGGCTCGACCCCGACACCATCCGCGAGGTGATCCGCGCCCAGGTCCGCCACGGCGGACGGGTGCCCCACATCCCGGGGGTGGACAAGCCCGTGGACGAAAAACTCATCGAGGAGGTGGACAAGAAACTCCGCTCCCTCCCCAAGGACAAAAAGCGGTACCTCCACATCGCCCGGGACGGCGAGCTCGCCCGCATCCACCTGATCGAGGCGAACCTCCGCCTCGTGGTCTCGATCGCCAAGAAGTACACCGGCCGCGGGCTTTCCTTCCTCGACCTGATCCAGGAGGGGAACCAGGGCCTGATCCGGGCGGTGGAGAAGTTCGAGTACCGCCGGCGCTTCAAGTTCTCCACCTACGCGACCTGGTGGATCCGGCAGGCGATCAACCGGGCGATCGCCGACCAGGCCCGCACCATCCGGATCCCGGTGCACATGGTGGAGACGATCAACAAGCTCACCCGTACCGCCCGACAGCTCCAGCAGGAGCTCGGCCGCGAGCCCACCTACGAGGAGATCGCCGAAGCCATGGGCCCTGGGTGGGACGCGAAGAAGGTCGAGGAAACCTTCAAGATCGCCCAGGAGCCGGTTTCCCTCGAGACCCCGATCGGCGACGAGAAGGACTCGTTCTACGGCGACTTCATCCCCGACGAGCACCTGCCCTCGCCGGTGGACACCGCCGCCCAAAGCCTGCTCTCGGAGGAACTCGAAAAGGCGCTCTCCAAGCTCTCCGAGCGGGAGGCGATGGTCCTAAAACTCCGGAAGGGCCTGATCGACGGCCGGGAGCACACCCTCGAGGAAGTCGGCGCCTACTTCGGCGTCACCCGCGAGCGGATCCGCCAGATTGAGAACAAGGCGCTCCGCAAGCTCAAGTACCACGAGTCCCGCACCCGCAAGCTCCGGGACTTCCTGGACTAACCTCGTGCTCCGAAAGACCCCCCGGGGCGCGCCCCGGGGGTCTTTTTGCGGGCCTCCCTGCGCGCGAAGCGGATAAGATGAAGCTTAGATGGAATTCGTCACCGAATACGGCCGCGTTCCCCTCCGCTATACCGAAGGCGAGGGGAAGGGCCTATTGCTCGTCTTCCCGGGGATGCACTATCCTCCGGATTATCCCTTGCTCTATTACACGCGAAAATCCGCCCTCTACCTGGGCTTTGGTGTGCTCGAGGCCGCCTACGACCTCCGCCCCCTGCCCCGGCCGAACCGGGGAAAGCTCCTTGAAGAGCTCGCCCACACCGCGCTTTCCTGGGCGACGGAGCGGGCGCCCCGGGTAGTGCTGGTCGGCAAGTCGGCGGGCGCGCTGGTGCTCGCGCTCGCGCCGCTCGGCGAACTCGAAAAGCCCTGGTCCCGGGTCTGGCTCACGCCCCCGCTCAATCAAAAGGCGGTGCAAAACGCCCTCGCACGCGAGCGAAAGGGCTTCGCGGTCGCGGGCAGCGCGGACCCCTACGCCCCGCGGGAGATCTGGGACGCACTCAAAGGCCCGGGGCTTAAGAAGCTCTGGCTCGAGGACGCCGATCACCGGCTGGAAAGCCCCGACCCCGTCGCCTCAGCCCAGTACCTCGCCCGCTACGCCGAAGAACTCCTCGTCTTCCTGCAAGCAGCTTTTGCTTAACGGGAGAGGGTGACGAGCCCCAGGCGGATGGGGCCGGTGGTGGTGAGCAGGTCCCCGGCCACCACCGCCGCCACCACCTTTTCCCCACGGTGCGTCTCGGCAAACCGCACCAGCTCGCGATCCGGGATGCGGGCGCTGGCAAGGTGGTGGGCGGGCACCCCGAGGCCGAGCAACCTTTCCTCCGCCTCCCGCCGGAGCCGGACCAGGACCTCAAGCGCCCGTCCGGGATCCGGGGGTAGTTCGGATTTGGCAATGACCTCGCCCGGCTCAAAAAGGGGGCGCGAGGGGACAAAGCGCGCGCTTGCGCGCAGGCGGCCGTCGGGCCCTACCCCCTCCACCACCACCAAAATCAGACCCGGGCCTTGCCAGCCCCGGGTCTCGGCGACCACCGGGGAAAGCGGCGGCAAGCCCATGATCTTCGCGCGGCTTTGGGCCTGGCGGACCGCGCGGGCTAGCTCGGTCTCGGGATCCTCGTCGTAGCTCAGGAAGACCTCGGCCAGGACCTCGCCCTCGACCACCTGGGAAAACCCCTCGACGATCTGGCTCCCCTTGCGAACGAGCTCGGCCACCTGCCCCTTGAGACGGGCGGCCTCGAGCCGGCTCTCGTCGAGCAGACGGGCAAGGGCTTCATTTTCGTTCTTAAGCGCGGCGTTTCGCTTTTCAAGCTCGCTCCGCAACGCATTCAATTCGGCAAGATCCCCCTGCAGGGTGCGGTAGCGGCGCTCCAGCTGCAACACCTCGGCCGCTAGCCGGTTTTGCGTTTCCTTGAGCTCGGCCAGGGCATCCATCGCCCGCCTCGCCCGGCGCTCGGCCTCGTCGCGGGCGGCCGCGAGCGTCTTTAACTCCCTCCTTAACGCTTGCTCCTTGTTCGCGAGCTCGGCGAGCTTCTTCTGGGCGGCGCGGGCCTCGAGCTCAAGGCGTTCTAATCTTTGGGTGCGCTCTGCCAGTACCTTCTTGGCCCGGGCGAGCTCCTCCTCCAGCGCCTTCCGCTCCTCCTCCAAACGCAAAAGGCGGGCCTCGTTGGCCCGGAGCCGCTCGGAGAGCTCTCGCTCCCGCGCCCGAAGCCGCTCCTCCTCGGCGAACGCCCGCGCCGCCTGGGCCTTCAGGTTTTCCACCTGCTCAGCGAGGCGCGCCCGCTCGGCAAGGAGCTCGCTCCGCTCGGAGAGGAGGGCATCCCGCTCCTGGCGGACCTTCTCCGCCTCCAGGATGGTCTCCCGGGCGCCGCGCACCAGCAGCATGAAGGCGGCGAAGACCACGAGGGCGACGATCATCCCCGAGAGCACCGCGACCAGGAGCCCGGTGGTACGCGGCCGGAGCCCGAAAAGCCGCACGTGCCGCCGGCCGACCCGGCGCCCGATCACGTCCCCGGCGTAGGCGATCAGCCCGCCGAGCAGGACCAGGAAGAGGACGATCGCCCAGAGGCTCATCAGAGCTCGAACTCATCCCCCAGGTAGTAGGTCCGGGCCCCGGTGTCGCGGGCGAACTCGTCGGGGGTGCCGTGGAAGACCACCTGGCCGTCGTACATCAGGTAGACCCGGTCGGTGATCGCGAGGGTCTCCCGCACCGAGTGATCGGTGATAAAGATCCCGACGCCGCGACGGGCCCTGAGCTCCTCGATCAGGCGCTGGATCTCGCGGACGCTTTTGGGGTCCACCCCGGTGAAGGGCTCGTCGAGGAGGATGAAGTCGGGGTCGGTGGTCAGCGCCCGGGCGATCTCCAGCCGCCGGCGCTCGCCGCCCGAGAGGGTGTAGGCGTACTTGTCCTTGAGCTTGGTGAGCCCGAACTCATCGAGGAGCTCGAGCGCGATCTCGAGTCGCTGCTTTTTGGGGAGCGGGCGGTGCTCGAGGATCGCGAGCAGATTTTCAAGTGCGGTCATTCGGCGGAAAGCCGAGGGCTCCTGGGGCAGGTAGCCAAGCCCCATCCGCGCCCGCTTGTACATGGGAAGCCGGCTCACGTCTTGGCCCCGGAGTTCGATCCTTCCCGCGTTCGGACGGATGAAGCCCACCACCATGTAGAAGGTGGTGGTCTTCCCCGCCCCGTTCGGGCCGAAAAGGGCGACGATCTCGCCCCGGCCGAGCTCGAGGTCCACCCCTCGCACCACCTCGCGCCGGCCGTAGCGCTTCTTTAGCCCCCGCGCAAGCAGGCGCGCCCTTCGCGCCTCGTCCACCAGGCTCGCAGCACTCACAAGAGCGAGGCTAGCACGGCGGGCTTAGCCGGGCATGAGCTAGGCTAAGGTCGTGCGGACGCTGGGCTGGATCCTGGTCATCCTGGGCCTCCTCCTGCTCTGGCCGCTAGGGGGTCTGGTGGGGCTTCTTTTAGGGCTTTTGCTCCTCGTCCTCGCCCTGGTCCTCGCGCCCCTCGCCCTCGTGCTCGCGGTCCTGCTCCTGCCCCTCGTGCTGGTGCTCGCGCTGGGGGCGGCGCTCGTCAAGATTCTCTGGCCTTTGCTCTTCATCGCCGCCGGGATCTGGCTCATATTCCGGGAAAGGGGAGACGATGCGGATTAGGCTCGCGCTCGGGGGCGGCGGCGTCCGCGGGTTTTTCCACCTTGGACTCCTTCAAACCCTAAAGGAAGCGGGTGTCCGGATCACCGCTCTTGCGGGCTCCTCGGCGGGGGCGCTGGCGGCCGCGGCCTTTGCCTTCGGGCTTCCCCTCCGCCCCGAGCCCATCCTCGAAG
>JALSJG010000244.1 GCA_026989475.1 Thermaceae bacterium
CTCGTCCAACGCCCGCTCGTGTTCCAAGGGGTCTCGGATCTCCTCCCGCATGAGCTTCTCTCCCTTTAAGCTCCGATGCAATCGTTCAATCTTGCCAATGCCCTGGGGCCTCTCCACCGGGGCAAGGACCTGCCCGATTTGATGCGCGTAAAGGTACCCGCGGAAAGCCTCGGATTGGAACGCCGAGCCCCAATCGGCGCGAAGCAGCAGGGACTTGGGGGGAAGCCCTAGCCTCCTGGCCTCTTCCCGGGCCCACTCCATGGCTTCCTTCGCCAACCCGGCGGTTTCGCCTTCCCCCACTTTGCCCGCCACGCGGGCCAAAAGGCAGCGGCTTTCCTCCTCGATCACGCCCTGAATGCGGTGGCCCCCAAGCGCGGGAAAACCTTTGTGCTCGACCCATCGCCATAAGGTGCTATCGGTGCTGAGCACGAGGCCCACCCGCTCGGGCTTGGGCGGCTCGGGGCCTTGGCTCTTGGCCTTTGGCCTTCGCTTCATGGGGAGCAAAAGCCCCTCCGCCTTGAGCACCCGGTAGACGGTGCTTTGACTCGTCTGGATGCCCCGGGGCAATAGCTCCGCCCAAACCTTGCGGTAGCCGTAGGTGGGGAAGGCCAGGGCGATCTCGCGAGCCGGCCCAAGGATGGCCTCCTGCTCGGAATGATGGCGGAAACGTCGGGAACCCCTCGCCCTACGCACTCCTCGCAGCGCCCCACCCTGGCCTTCCCGCCACCTCCGCTTTCGTCGCGTCGGTCGCAGGCGCTCTGCTCATTCCCGAAAGGCGCAAAGAGCGGTTGACCCCCAAGACCGCGTTCCCGGCACACCGCTTCCAGCTCCTCAAAGCTCGCTAACCGAGGCGGCGGAGTTTTTTTAAAACCTCCACCCGCAGGGCCATCTCGGCCAGGGCCTCCTTCAGCTGCCTGTTCTTGTTCTCCAGGGCTTTGACTTGGGCGTCGGGCCCTTTGCCCTTCAGGGCGGCCTCCCCACCCTTGAGGAACCGGTCGCGCCAGGCAAGCAGGGTCTTGTAGCTGACCCCGTGCTTTCTTGAGGCCAATCAAAGGTTCCCTTCGGGAAGCACGCTTATAGAGAGCGCCCCGCGCAGGATGCTCGGCACGATGGCGACCTTTTCCAAAACGTGTTTGCTTCGCAAAGCAGCGGTGCTCCAGCTACTTGTAGCCATTTTGCTCATACACTACCCCCACTTGCCTCGCAAGTGGTACCGCTTGAGCTGAAGCACCACACACCGATCCGGCGGCGAACCTCCGGCTCGGAGCCAAGTACCTGAAGCAGCAGCTCGCCCGCTACGGCAACGTCTACGAAGCCCTGCTCGCCTACAACGGCGGGCACGGGGCGGTCCTCGCTTACCGTCGGGGGCAGTGTTACAACTGCCGCTACGCCGAGAACGTCCTGGCTTTGCGCGACCGAATCAAAAGGGGGGAGCCCGTATAATGGGGGCGGTGAAGCAGATTGCGTTGCCCGATAAGGTATTCGCGCTCTTGGAGCGGTACCGCCTGAAGCGTCGCATTTCTCGGGCCGCAGCCGTTGAGGAGCTCCTGAAGAAGGAGTTTGCGGCCGAAGCGCTCCTTGGTGCACTTGATGAGCAGGCGGAAAGAAACCGCGACCTGAGCGAGGAAGAAGCCATGGCCTTGGCAAATGAGGCCGTGGCATGGGCGCGCAAGCAGCTTCGCCGTGCCCGCAAAGGGCGCTAGCCTTGCGGGTCGTTCTAGACACCAATGTCTTAGTCAGCGGTTTACAGACCCCGGAAAGCCCGCCAGGTCGGCTTGTTCGTGCGTGGGCATCCGGGCGCTTCGAGCTCGTGACCTCGGAGGCCCAACTTACCGAGCTTCGCCAAACCCTCCGTTATCCCAAGCTCCGAAAGCGGATTCCGAAGCACGTCGCAGGCACCTTGATTAACGCGATCAAAGCTAAAGCTGCTTTTGTGAAGCCCTCCTTGCCATTGATTGAGCTCCCCGACGAGGATGACCGGTTCATTCTTGGAACCGCGATAGCAGGAAAAGCGGATTTGCTGGTTACGGGCGACCGGTCGCACTTGCTTGCCCTAAAAAAGATTGGCACCACTCGCATCGTAGACCCTAAAACGGCGGTGCAATTGCTGGGGGTAAAAGGTGGCCGGTAGGCAGACCTTCCGCATCCTGATCGTGGGCAAGACCGGCTCGGGGAAAAGCACCCTGGCTAAGGCGATCGTGCGCCGGATGGAAGGGCGCTACCAAAAGCTCGTGGTGGTAAACCGCAAGCGCGAGTTCGCCGAGTTCGTGGAAAAGGGCTTCACCGTCGGCGAGGCCGGGGACCCCGAGCCAGCCCTTCGCCGCTACGACCGGGTTCACTTCCACGTCACCGGCTACGACCCGAGGCCCTTCCTCGATGCCCTCGGCCAGGCGATCCTGCGTCGGCGGGACGTGCTCCTCGTGGTGGACGAGGCCCACCCGTTCTTCGAACGGGGTCGGGTGCCGAAGGGGCTCTTCGAGGTCCTGACCGGCGGCCGCGAGGCCGGGCACAACGCGATCTTCGTCACCCAGATGCTGAAGGGAGCGGTGGGCGGGATTGACCCCGGGATCCGCCGCCAGGCCTCGCACCTGGTGACCTTCCACCTCACCGAGCCCGAGGAGGTCCGGGCCCTTTCCGAGCAGTTCCCGAGCTCGGCGAGCGGGTCAGAAAGCTCGCCCGCCCCGAGGACGGCCTGCCGCCCGAGTACGGGGTCAAGGACCTCGACCGCGAGCGCGCGGGGGCGGTCCTCCGGGACCCCACCGACCCCCGGCGCCGGCGGTGGGTGGAGCTCGGGGGCTAGATGGGGCGCAACAAGCAGATCCGGGCGCTAGAATAATGGGGCTCGAACGCGAGGTGCGGGCCCACGAGGCGAAGATCCGTCGCGAGCTCAAAAAGAAGCATCCGGACCTTGGCCTGATCCGCCACTGGCAAAAGGAGATCGAGGCATGGCGACGGCAATTAGAAAGGTTAAGAAGCAAGCTTCCCGGCGGAAGGTAGCCATCGAGCAAAGCCTCGGGGCTGAGGCTAATCCCCTCTGGGAAGAGCTCGCCGAGGAAGCCGAGCGCTACTTCAGGCTCGTGAGCGAGCTAAAGACGCTCCCCCCTGATGATCCAAGGCGCACCGAGCTAGAGGGGGAGCTCTACGCATCGTTGAGCCACCTAGCGGTGCATGCAAAACTGCTCCTTGAGCGAGCGGAAAAAGCCTTGAAATAAGGTCCCGGAACCCAGCCGGGGAGCCCCGTCCAGGACGGGGCTCCTTTCGCATTCCGTACAGTGTGTACGTACTGTACGCTTTACAAACCCCCTCCCTTGGGCTAACCCTGGAGGCCTGAGGGGTACCCATGGCAACTAAAGCGGTAACGCTCCCGGTGCCGGACGTGGGTTCGGTGCAAAAGGCTTTTTCGAAGGCGCTCGGCGGGTTCGCCCAGGTCGAGACCGCCGCTTTGGTGGGCGGCGCGCTCGCGGTCCCCTTGGCGGAGAAAGCCGCCTACACCAGCCTGCGCGAGGTCTTCGGCAACTCCGGCGAAGGGCTTTCCGACCACGAGCGCCTCGCCCGTCAGCTCTTCCGTTTCGGGCTTGCGCTCTTCGGCGGCTACCTCGCCGCCACCGGCAAGCGCGAGATGAGGGCTTTCGGTACCGGGTTCATGGCCGAGGCCGCCGTGAGCCTCTTGAAGGGCTTTGGCCTCGCCATCGTCTGAGGGAGGAGAAGAGATGGAACAGGTCGCAGGGATCCGCAAGGAGATCATCAGCAAGTCCAGCGCGAACTTCCAGGTACTGAGGCCGAGGACGAGCTTCAGATCTGGGTCGAGTCCGCCGACGCGGTGGACTTCAACCACGCGAACACCATCTTTGAGCTCAAGGTCTAGGAAAGGAAGCGCGATGCTGCCCTTGCTGAAAAAGCGCCCGCAAGCCGCGGCTGCGGCCACGGCGCGGACGGCCAAGCCGGTGCTGCCGCCCCGCGCGGTGGTGCAGCGGGCCTTGATCGAGACCCAGGACTTCGAGGCCGGCGAGCCCTGGTGGACGAACGCCCATGTGGTGATCGCCCGCTTCCGCGTGCCCGAGGACGCCGCCTGCATCCTCACTCAGACTGCCCCTAGGACCTTGAACCTTTAGCTGGTAGCGGGGAATCCCGATTCCGGGCGTACAAAACCGCGACTTCATCAACCCGCCAGACCCGGGGCTGCCCGTCGCGAGGGCCGCGGTCCTACCCGACGCACGCCGGGGTGGGCGTCACCTGCAACGAGAAGTTGTAGGCAACCTGCTTGCCTACGCTGACCGAAACGCCTTCGCCGGGTGGTACGGCGGCGGGTGGCTCACCCTGAATCGGGGAAAGAAGGGCCTCCGCCGGGTCCACCGCGGGGCCGAGGACGTGAGCCGGGTGCGGCGGTGAATAGGGGATGCATAAGGGGTAGTTGCAAGGGAAAACGGAAAGGCCCGGATGCGCTCCGGGCCTTTCTTATCGTGGTGGGCGGTACTGGACTTGAACCAGTGACCTCCCGCGTGTGAGGCGGGCGCTCTGGCCAGCTGAGCTAACCGCCCAAGCAAGCTTGAATCTAACACTGGTTCGGGGGCTTGTCAAGTTTTGCGATCCCCATGGGGTAAAGTGAGGCCATGCGGGTACGGGTGGAGGCGCGGGAGGTCTATTGGCGCTGGTACGGGAAGCTCCTCCTCGAGGACGGTCGGACCTTAATCCTTCCCGGGGATATTGCGAAGTGGGTTCGGGAGGGGGAAGAGCTGCGCCTTTTGACCCGCAGCCGGGCCCGGGTGCTCGACTGGGACGATTATCACCTTGAGCGCACGGACGGCACGCCGCTATGGCCGCCTTTTTCCGAGGAGGTGGAGCACCCCCGCCAGGGGTTTTCCGGGAGGGCGCTTTACCGCTACCACCTGCGGGCGCGGGAGGCGCGATTTGAGTCGGATTTCGAGGCGGTGGCGGAGCTCGAGCAATACCACTACGCCTCCGACCACGAGACCGTGGCGCTTTGGCGTTGCCCGGACGGCGAGGTGAAGGCGGCGAACACCCGCCCGCCTTGCGAAAGCGGAACGGCCCGGTTGCTTGAGATCCGGGGCTCGACCCCGGCGAGCCGGTTTCTGATCCTCGAGCTCACCGAGCGCCTTCCCTTCGAACCCCGCATCGTGGGCTACATCCGCCTGGACCCGCCGATCCCCAAAATGCACCGCCGGCTTCCAAACGGCGAGGTCGTGCGCGATATCCGCGAGCGGGTGTTCCCCAAGGACTGGTTCCACCCCACCTTTGACCTCAAGGAGGCGCTCCAGGACGCGCAAAACGAGGGAGAGCTTGAAGAGGCCGACTGGCGGGAGCTCACCGAGCGCGTCCTCGACCGCGTGGAGACCGCGGCCGCCCGGATCGCCCGGGTGGTGGTCCACCCCGACTACCGCTCCGACGGCCTGGGCGCGCTTTTGGTCCGGCTTGCGCTGGAATGGGCCAGGGAGCGCCGGGTCCCCGAGATGCGGCGGGAAAAGCACCTGGTTTGCACCATCGCCCAGATGGCCCGCTTCCACCCCTTTTTTGAGAAGGCCGGGTTTCGCTACCTCTGGGACACGGCCTCGGGGCGGCCGGTGCTCGCCCATGCGCTCACAAAAGAGGCCGAGGACCGCCTGGCGCGCTTTTTCGCCGAGGACCCGGTGGCACGGGAGCACCAGGGCAAGCTCTACCGGCCGCGATACGGCAAGGTGGCGCCGCTTCTAGGACCCCTCCGCCTTGTGAACGTGGTCAAGGCCTACGGGAGCGTGCTCGATCTCGAGGGGCTTCCGGAAGAGGTGCGGGAGGTGCTGCTTGCCTTTGGCGTGAAGCGGCGCCGGATCGAACGGGCGGTGCTCCGGGGGGTGAACGTCGTCTTTCCTCCGGGTTCGGTGAGCGTGCTCTGGGGAGCGAGCGGGGCGGGGAAGACGACGCTGCTTCGGCTCCTCCTGGGCGAGCCTCCGGACGCGGGCGAGGTGGTGCGGCCCGAGGGGCGCGTTGCCGCTTACCTCCCCGGCGAGGTCGAGCCCGAGCTCGGGGGGCGCGCGGTGCTCGAGGCCGTGTACGAAAAACTCGGCGACGTCACCGCCGCGATCGAGGTCCTGAACCGGGTGGGCCTTTCCGACGCGGTGCTCTGGCGGGCGAGGCCCAGGGAGCTTTCCACCGGGCAAAAGGAGCGCTTCCGGCTCGCCCTTCTCCTCGCCGAGCGGCCCGCGCTCCTCCTCGTGGACGAGTTCGCCGCCCACCTGGACTTAGCCACCGCCCGGCGGGTCGCCCGGGGGCTCAGCCAGTTCGTGCGCGAGGCGGGGATCACCCTGGTGGCCGCCACCCACCGGCCGGAGGTGCTCGAGGCGCTGGAGCCCGACCAGGTGGTCTACGTGGGCTACGGCTCGGTTTGGGCGGAGGACCAGACCTCGCTGAGGTCCACCCAGAGCATCCGGCCCCGGCGCAGGGGGACGGGGATCGGTTCGGGGTAGCGGAGGGGATGCGCGAGCACCCAGGCCCAAAGCGGCTTGCCCTGGGCGTAGGGGATTAGAAACTCGGCGTCAGCGTGGTGGCGGTTCCGGTAGGCGAGGAGTTCTTCCGCCGAGAAAGGTCCCTCCACCCCCACGATCTCCACTTCGCCGATGAGCTTGCCCCCGGTGAGGATTCCGATCGTGCCTCGGATGCGGGTCGGGTGCTTTCGGATCTCCCAGGTCTTCTTGCCTTCTATGATCCAGGAGGCGTAGGGTTCGCGTACGATTAGGCCCCGCCTTGGCCTTTTCACCCCTTTATTATGGCCCTAGTCGTGCGGAGGCTTCTTCTCGTTCTCGCCCTCTTTTCCGCCCTGGGGTTTGCGCAAGGATCGGTGGAGCGCGCCCGTGCGGCGGTCGAGGCCTGGCTTTCTGGGGAGTACCGGGTGGACCCGATGTCGGCGGTGGCCCGGGACCCCAAGGAGGCCTTGAAGCTCCTGGAGCGGGCGGTCCGGTTTCCACCGCCGCCCGCAGGGCTTGAGGTTAACCTCGGCGCTCCCCAGGTCGAGGCCCGGGGCCCTGGGGTCGTGGTCCGCTATCCCGCGGCGGTAGGCGAACGGACCGGCGAGGTCATCGTCGAGCTCCGCGGCGGGGAGGTCTGGGGCGTGCGCTGGCAGCCCGAGGGCGGGCTTTTGCCCCCCTGGGTGGTGGCCCCTTTTAGCGGGCCGGTCTTTCTCGGGGTAGGGCTTCTTCTCGTGCTCGCGCTCTTTCGGGGTGGGCTCCGGCGCGCCTGGCGCGCCGCCCTGGAGGCGATCCGGGCCCGGGGCCGGCTCTTTTTCTGGACCCAGGTCGGGCTCTACGCCGCCTTTGCGCTGGGTGCCGCCGGGGCCTACGCCGACCCCGAGCTCGCCCGGCTGGTGCAGCGGGTCGTCGGCGCCGGGATCGGCCAGATCGGGATCGAGGCGGCGCTCGCTCACGGTCCCCTGGGGCTCGCGGCGGCGATCTTTTACTGGAACTTCACCCGGGGGCTCCTCCTCACCACCGCCCTGCCCGCGCTCCTTTTCGGGCTGCCGGCCTTGGTCATCAACCTGCTTCGCTACTACCTGCTCGGCTTCGCCCTTTCGCCGGCGGTGGTGCCGGTGGATCGGTTCCTCCTGCACCTGCCGGTGATCGTGCTCGAGCTCGGCGCCTACAACACCGCCGTCTTCGGCGGGCTCGCCCTCCTCGGCGAGGTGCTCGCGGGGCGCGGCTGGCGCCGGGGGCTCAGGGTCCTCGGGCTTTCCCTGGTTCCCGCCACCGTGCTGCTCTTCTTCGCGGCCCTCTACGAGGCCTTCGAGCTCATGCCATGAAGGTGGTGGTCATCGGAGCCGGAGCCTGGGGTACCGCGATCTCCGTGGTGCTCGGCGCCAAGGGGATTCCGGTAGCCCTGCTCGCAAGAAGCGGGGAGGCCGCCGAAGCGCTCGCCCGGACCCGCGAAAATCGGCGCCACCTCCCCGGTGTGTATCTGCCCCCCTACGTCCGGCCCACCGCCGACCCCGAACTCGCCTTCCGGGACGCCGAGCTCGCCGTGGTGGCGCTGCCTAGCCGGGCGCTGCCGGACGCGTTTTCGGGCCTGCCTGTGGCGCCCTTCTACGTTTCCGCCACCAAGGGGCTATGGTTTGAAAAAGGGGGGCTTCGCCGGCCGAGCGAGGTGATCGCCGCGGCCACCGGGAACCCCCGGGTGGCGGCGCTCTCGGGGCCCAACCACGCCGAGGAGGTGGGTCGGCTCCTGCCTGCCGCGGCGGTGGTGGCGAGCCTGGATCCGGCGCTTTCCAAAAGGGTGCAGGAGGTCTTCAGTAGCCCGGTCTTCCGGGTCTACACCCGGGACGACCTCCTCGGGGTGGAGCTCGCCGGAGCGCTCAAGAACGTGGTCGCCCTGGCGGCCGGCATGGTGGACGGGCTCGCCCTCGGGGACAACGCCAAGGCGGCGCTTTTGACCCGGGGACTCGCCGAGATCGTGCGCTTTGGCGAGGCCCAGGGGGTGCGGCGGGAGACCTTCTACGGCCTCGCCGGCCTCGGCGACCTGGTGGCCACCGCCACCAGCCGGCACTCGCGAAACCGCTGGGCGGGGGAGCGGATCGTGCGGGGAGAGTCGCTCGAAGGTCGCACGGTCGAGGGGCTCCCCACGACCCAGGCGGTCCACGCTTGGGCGGTGGAAAAGGGGGTGGACCTCCCCATCGTGCGGGCGGTCTACCAGATCGCCTTCGAGGGGGCCGACCCCTCTCACGTGCTCACCGAGCTGATGCACAGGGAGCCGAAGGAAGAATAGTTTCTAGCAAGAAAGCACTGAAATTAGCAACTTCAAGGCGGCCACGGACCGCGAACTCGAAATCCTTCGTCCGCTTGGGGGCTAGGTTGCGAAAGTCGCGGTTGTTCCCGCTTGGGGCGGTTTGAACCCCTGGCATGGGCGTCATCGGCGGTCTGAGTCCAGCGCGCGTCGGGTTGCGCTAAGGTTCCTTCTCGGGATCGGGAGGAAAGTCGCCCCGGGCGTGCTCGACGTAGAGCACGGCGTCGATGAACTCGTGCTTCATCTCCTGGTAGAGCTCGGGGGTGACGTGGGGGCGCAGCTCCTCGAGGAGCTCCTTGGCCTGGTCCAAAATCCCTTCGGCCTCGCCGAAGTCCCGGTCTTTTCCCGCCTTTTCCTTGGCGTGCATCAGCATGGTGCGAAAGAGGGTGAGTTTTTCGAAAGGATCGGTTTGGCTCATCGGTATACCTCCGCAAGGAGGCCCAAAAGGGCGGTGTTGAAGGCGGCGGGGGCCTCGAGGTTCGCCATGTGGCCGGCCCGCGGGAGGGTGAGCATTCGACCCTTGGGGAGCTTTTCGAGCATCTTCTGGCCCTCTTCCGGCGGGGTCAGCGCGTCTTCTTCTCCGTAGATGAGCAAGACGGGGAAATCCATCCGGGGGAGCAGGTCGAAGGAGTCGGGCCGGTCGCGCATCGCGAGGAGGGCGTTCGCCACCCCGTCGGGGTCGGCTTCGAGGATCATCGCCTCGACCTCCCGCACGCGCTCGGGTGCTGTCCGCCGGGTGGTCTCGCCGAGGACGGCGTTTAAAAAGTCGGGAAGGAGAGCCTTGGGGCCCTCCTTTAAGACCGCTTCCGCCAAGCGGGTGCGCTTTTCCTTTCCCTCAGGGGGGTCGGCGCCGGCCCGG
>JALSJG010000245.1 GCA_026989475.1 Thermaceae bacterium
GCAGCCCGACGACGGCGTAGAAGTCGCCCTCCACCCGTTCCACGAGGGCCATGCCGCGCTCCTGGATGCCGTAGCCCCCGGCCTTGTCGAGCCCCTCCCCGGAGGCCGCGTACCAGCGGATCTCCTCTTTGGAAAGCCGGCGAAAGCGCACCCGGGGAGCTGCGAGCACCCATCGGACCCGGCCGTCTGGGGCCACCACGCTGGCGGCGGTGTAGACGGTGTGGGTCCTGCCCGAAAGGAGTCTGAGGTAGCGGGCGTTTTCCTCGGGGTCCTTGGGCTTGCCCAGGATAAGCTCGCCGATCGCCACCACGGTGTCGGCGCCCAGGGTGAAGCGGCCTTCCTCCCAGGCGGAGCGGGCCTTTTGCTCCGCGAGCCAAAGGGCGTAGCGGCCGGGGGGCGGCGCCGGCGGGGGCTCGGCCACCCGGGGCGCGCGCACCTCGAAGGGGATCCCCAGTCGGGAAAGAAGCTCCCGCCGGCGGGGGCTTTTGGAGGCCAGGATCAAGGGCTTCATTCGCGGACCAGCTGGACCCCGGAGGAGGTGCCGATCCGGGTGGCCCCCGCCTCGATCATCGCCCAGGCGGTCTTGCGGTCGCGGATGCCGCCGGAAGCCTTGACCCCGGCCTTTTCCCCGGCGATCGCGCGGAGCAGGCGGACGTCCTCGAGGCTCGCCCCCCGGGGTCCGAAGCCGGTGGAGGTCTTGAGGCAGTCGGCCCCGGCCTGAAGGGCGGCCCGGGCGGCGCCCTCGATCGCTTCCTCGGAGAGGAGGCCGGTCTCCAGGATCACCTTAAGCCGGGCGCCGGGCACGGCCTCGCGCACCGCCAGGACGTCCTCGTAGACCGCCTCGAACGCGCCCGCCCGGGCGGCGCCGATGGGGATCACCATGTCGATCTCGTCGGCCCCCTGGGCCACCGCGAGGGCGGCTTCGGCGGCCTTTATGCCGCTCGCGTTCGCCCCCAGGGGAAAGCCCACCACCGCCGCCACCTTGAGCGGCGCGTCGCCCTTTTCCTCCATGACCAGCGGGATGAAGCGCGGGTGGACGCAGACCGCGTAGAAGTAGTGCTCAAGCGCCTCCCGCACGAGCCGCCGGATGTCTTCCTCGGTGGCCTCGGGTTTTAAGAGGGTGTGGTCGATGTAGCTGGCGAGCTCGAGATCCATGGGCGTTTCCGAGTTTACCTCTGGAATCGCCGGTCGAGGACCGGCGGTCCCTCGAGCCCGGGATCCGCCTCAAGGCGGTCGATGCGGAGCCCGATCGCCCGTTCGACCGCGGCCTTGAGTCCTTCGGGCACGCGCTCGGCGCGGATCCGGAGCACCAGGGCGTCGGTTCCCCCCGGCTTGGACTCGACCACGACCTGAAATCCCCGGGGTTCCAGCCCGAAGCCGGCGAGCACCGGGGCGAGCTCGGTGGGATAAAGCTTCACCCCCTTGACCTTGACCATCGTGTCGGTGCGGCCGAAGACCCCCCGGGGGAGGCGGACCCGCCCCTTGCTGCGGTCGGTGATCGCGAGGTCCCCGGTTCGGAACCGGATCATCGGCGTGCGGGTCCGGGTAAGGGCGGTCACCACGAGCTCGCCTCGCTCGCCGTCGGCGACCGGGGTCAGGGTTTCGGGATCCAGGACCTCGAGGATCGCCATCCCCGGGATCTCCCAGAGCCCGTCCTTGGCCCGGGTCTCGGCGGCGACGATGCCCAGCTCGCTGGTCCCGTAGGCGTCCAGCGCGGTGCCGCCGAGGGCGGCCTCCACCCGCTCCCGGTATCCGGGCACCGCGGTGAAGGGCTCGCCTCCGGCGAGGAGGAGCTCGAAACGTCCCCCGGCCGCCGCGACCTTGAGCGCGAAGGAGGGGTTCGCTACCAGCACGTCGAAACCGAAACGGCGCCCGAGCTCGGCGATCCGATCGGCCTCGCCGGGGCCGTGGGGGAAGACCAGCGCCCCGGCCCGTACCAGGGCGTCGTGGAAGAGCCAGCCGCCGGCGAAGACGTGGTAGCTGAACGCGACCAGCACCCGGCGGCCGGCCAGGCCGAGAGCCCGGAAGTGGACGGCGAGCGCCTCGGCCTGGGCCTCCAGGTCCTCCGGGGCCAGGTACTCCGGCATCCAGCCCAGCGCCGGGCTCGGGGTCAGGTGGAGCACGCCGGCTCCCGGGGGCGGCTCCGGTTGCGCGCGGAAGTGGGCGATCCAGTCCTCCCGGGTGACCGGCTCGATCTCCCGGAGGTCCTCCCGGGTCGCGCGTTCGGGGTCGAGGTCCGCAAGCCGCCGGCGGTAGAGCGGGTGCGACCGGGCGGCGGCGAGTACCCGGGCGAGGGCTTGGCGTTCGTCCATCCTTTCCCTCCCTTCCCTAGTAGGGTAACGGCCAGGTGCGCAGGTAGTCGCGTACGCGGGACCAAAGGCCGACCAGACCGCGGGGCTCGAGGATCAGGAACGCGAGGATGAGCGTCCCGAAGACGACGTTGCGGAGCGCGGCCAGGGCCCCGGCGTAGGCCGGTCCGAGGGCCCCCACCAGGGTATTCAGCAGCTCCGGCACGAGGACGACGAAGGCCGCTCCCAGGACCGCTCCCAGCACGGTACCCGCCCCGCCTACGATCACCATCGCGAGGTACTGTACCGAGACGCCGAAGAGGAAGTGTTCGGGGGTCACCGTGCGGTAGAGGTTGGCGAGCAACCCCCCCGCGACCCCCGCGTAAAACGCCGAGAGCAGGAAGGCGCTGAGCTTGGTGGGGACGAGCTCGACCCCGGCCACTTGCGCCGAGAGTTCGTTGTCGCGTAGGGCCAGCCAGGCCCGCCCGGCGCGGGTGCTGAGGAGGCGTTTGCCGTAGAAGAAGAGGGGAACGGTGAAGGCCAGGATCAGGTACCAAAGTGCCCCGGGCGAGTCCAGGGGGTGGCCGAGGATCTCCGCGGGGGCGAGGTTTCGCCCCCGGATCCCACCGGTGAAGGACTCCCAGTTGTTGAAGACAAGGATCGCCAGGAACTGAAAGGCAAGGGTGGCGATCGCCAGGTATACCCCCTTGATCCGGAGCGAGGGGAGCCCCAGCACCAGCCCCACGAGGGCCGCGAGCAGCCCGCCGGCCAGGACTCCAAGGGGGGCGAGGGGTCCGGAAAGGTGGCTTGCGGTGTAGGCTCCGATTCCCAGGAAGGCGGCCTGGCCGAGGGAGATCAGCCCTGCGCCGCCGACCAGCAGGTGGAGTCCAAGGGCGCCAAGGGCGGCGATCGCCGTGAGCGAGAGGACGTACATCGGGTATGGGCCGAGGATCAGAGGGAGGAGGAAGAGGAGGCCGAGGAAGAGGGCAAGGGCGCACCGGCCCAGGGGGGTCGGGGCGTAGGCCTCATCTTCCGCGTAGCTCTCGCGGACGGCCCGGGCGAAGCGGCGGCTATACGTCTCGGACAGCTTCCTGGCGATCCGATACCACATCGGCGATCCTCACCTCCGCCTCGATCGTGCCCTCCCGCTCCTCGTAGCGGATCGCGAGGGTAAGGCGGGCCCGGTCCTCACCCCGGTACAGGGCTTCGATCAGGGGCGCGTAGCGCTCCTCCACCACCCGTCGGCGCACCTTGCGGGTACGGGTAACCTCGGCGTCGTCGGGGTGAAGCTCCTTCGGCAGCACCGCGATCCGGCGAACCCGAAGAGGCGGTGGCAGCCCGGCGTTGGCCCTCGCGACCTCGGCGGAGAGCAGGGCGTAGATCTCGGGGCTTTGGGCGAGGGCCTGGTAGGTGGGAAAGGCGAGGCCCTGACCGCGGGCCCAGCGCTGGGCGTTTTCCGGGTCGAGCTCGAGCAGGGCGGCCACGTAGGGACGATCCTGTCCCAGCACCACCGCTTCACGGATGTAGGGGGAGAACTTGAGTCGGTTTTCGATCGTCGGGCTCGCAAAGGGGGTTCCATCGGCGAGTTGGCCGACCTCCTTGAGACGACCGAGTACGATCAGGTGCCCGTGGGGGTCGATCGTTCCGGCGTCTCCGGTTCGGAACCAGCCGTCCTCGGTGAAGGCCTCCCGGGTAGCGCGCTCGTTTCGGTAGTAGCCGGCAAACACCTGGGGACCCCTTACCTGGATCTCGCCGTCGTCGGCGATCCTTACCTCGGTTCCCGGGAGCGGAGGTCCGACGGTTTCGGGGACGATCGCACCGGTACGGTGGGCGGCGGTGGCCGCGGCGGTTTCCGACTGGCCGTAGACCTGCCGGATGTCCAGCCCGATGGCCCGGAAAAAGGTGAAGACCTGGGGGCCGAGGGGGGCTCCGCCGGTGACCGCCATGCGACAGGCGGAAAGGCCCATCCGGGCCCGCAAGGGACGGGCCACGAGCGGTTCAAAGAGGGCCCGGGCGAGGTCCAGAAGGGGTGGAACGGGTTCGTTCTGGAGCTCGCGTTCGGCGCCTTTGAGCAGGGTGGAAAGCCCGATACGGTAGACCGCGCGCTTAAGGGCGTCGGCTTCCTCGGCGCGGCTTTGGATCAACGCGGCGGCCTCCTCCCACTGGCGCGCGGAGGCCAGGTAAAGGTCGGGCTGCACCTCCCGGCGGTCCGCCTCGAGGGTGGCGGGCTCCTCGGGGAAGTGCACGGTCCCTCCGGTGACCAGGAGATGGACCACGGTGAGCATCTGCTCCCCGATCCAGGCCAGCGGCAGGTAGGAAAAGAGCCACTCGTCCCCGCGAAACCCGAGGGCCTGGGCCAGCGCCCGGTGTCCGGCGATGAGATTGCGGTGACGGAGCATGGCCAGCTTGGGCCGGCCGGTGGTGCCCGAGGTGGGCGCGAGGAGGGCGATCTCGTCGGGATTCCGGGCCTCGAGCCCGGACGCGATCGCGTCCACCCCGCCGCGTCCCGCCTCCACCGCCTCGCGGAACGCGCGGACCCGCCCCTCCAGCCGGTGGCTCAGCCCGGCCTCCTCCCAGACCAAGACGAAGCGAAAGCGCTCCTGGATGGGCTCGATCTTGTCGAGCTGCTCCTCGTCGGCGACGATCACCCCCGCCGCTCCGGCGTGGATGAGCAGGTCGCGCACCTCGTCACCGAGGGCATCGGCGTAAAGGCCCATGGGCAGGGCGCCGAGCGCTTGCGCCGCGAGCTCGGCGAGGATCCACTCGGGCGCGTTGCGGCCGAGGATGCCGAGCACCTGTCCCCGCGCCAGCCCCAGCTCTGCGAGCCCGGCGGCGAGGGCGAGGGAGCGTTCCCAGAGTTCCCGGTAGGAGATCGGCTGCCACACCCCGAGCCGTTTCGCCCGGATCGCCGGGTCGCGCGGCCGGCGCGCGACCAGCTCGGAAAGGCTACCGATCAGCGTGCCCTTCACGCGCCGCCTCCCAGGTAGGCGTCCTGTACCCGGGGGTCGCGCCGGGCGCCCTCGGGGTCGCCGTGGTAGAGGACCTGGCCGTAGGAGAGGACCAGGACCCGCTCGGAGAGCTCCATCACCGCCCGCAGGTCGTGCTCGACCCAAAGCAGGGTGACCCCCCACTCCCGGCGCGCGTCCTGTAGGTAGCGGGCCAGGTCCTGCCGTTCCTCCACCGCGAGGCCGGCCATCGGTTCGTCGAGCAAGAGGAGGCGGGGGCTTCCCGCCAGCGCCCGGGCGACCTCGACCCGTTTCTGCAGGCCGTAGGGAAGCAGGCCCGCGGGTACGTGGCGGTAGGGGGCCAGGTCGAGGTATTCGAGAACTTCCTCGGCGCGGGCCCGGACCCGCGCCTCCTGGTCTGCCCGGGGCCAGAGAAGGGGGTAGGGACCCGCCCGTTCGGCCCCGAGCTTCACGTTTTCCAGCACGGTCATGCCGCGAAAGAGCTCGAGGTTTTGGAAGGTGCGTCCGAGACCAAGCCGGGTGCGCCGCGGCGGGGGGAGGGGAAGCAGGTCGCGCCCCAGGAAGCGCACCTCCCCCGACTGGGGTCGGTAGAGGCCGGAGAGCACGTTGAGCAGGCTCGTCTTGCCGGCGCCGTTCGGTCCGATGATCGCAAAGAAGGAACCGGGCTCGACCGTGAAGCCTACCCCCGAGAGGGCGGCCACCCCCTTGAAGCGCAGGTGCAGGTCCCGGACCTCGAGGATCGGGGCTAGACCCATCGCTTGCGCCTCCGGTAACGCCGGGCCTGGCGATAGCCCGCGGGGCCCTCGCCGAGGTAGAACTCGAGCACATCGACGTCGCGCTCGGCCTCCTCCCGCCGTCCCTCGAAGACCACCCGGCCGCGCTCGAGCACGTACACCCGGTCGACGATCGCCAGCGCCGCCCGGGCGTTCTGCTCCACCAGCACCAGGGCGAGGCCGCGCTCGCGCTGAAGCTGTCGGAGCCTTTGGAAGAGGTCGGCGACCAGGCGGGGCGCGAGCCCAAGGGACGGTTCGTCCACCACCAGAAAGCGCGGCTCGGTGAGCAGGGCCATGCCGAGGATCAGCATCTGCTGCTCTCCGCCGGAGAGGTAGCCGGCCTGCTCGTGGCGGCGTTCGGCGAGGCGGGGAAAGCGCGCGAGGACCTCCTCGATCTCCCGGGCGAGGCGCGCTCGCGGCAACCGGTGGCCCGCTGCCCGCAGGTTCTCCATCACCGTCAGGTAGCGAAACACCGGCCGGCCCTCGAGGACCGCGGTGAGCCCCTCCCGGGCGGGGGCGAGCGGCCCGGCGTGGGTGATCTCCGCGTCCCCGAGCAGGATCCGGCCGTCCAGCACCCGCCCCTCGTAGTTGGCGAGCAGTCCCCCGAGGGCCCGGACCAGGGTGCTCTTGCCGGCGCCGTTGGGCCCCAGCACCGCCACCGCTTCCCCCGGCTCGACCCGCAAGGTGACCCCGTCCAGGGCCAGGATGACTCCCCGGTAGACGACCTTGAGGTTCTCGACCGCCAGCATCCTAGACCCGCTCGATCTCCCGTTCCCCGAAGAGCCCGTAGGGCCGTGCCAGCAGGACCAGCAGCACGATCAAGAAGGGGGTGGCCTCGGTGATCCCGGGTACCAGGGCTTCCAGGTACCCGCGCGAGAGGGACTCGGCCACCCCTACCAGCATCCCCGCGAGCAGTGCCCCGCCCACCGAGTCCATGCCGCCGAGGATCGCCACCGGAAAGACCATGAGCCCCATCGCGATCAGGTGGGGGCCGACACCGGAGAGCCCCGCGAGCAGCGCTCCGCCCACCGCCGCCAGCGCCGCCGAGAGCCCCCAGACCAGGGCCACGATCCGGGGAGCGGGGATCTTCATCGCCAGCGCCGCCACCTCGCTCTCGGCCACCGCCCGGACCAGGACCCCGTAGCGGCTCCTTTTGAGCGCGTAGACCAGGGCCAGGGCCGCGGGCAGCGCGAGCAGAAGACTCCAGACCGAGCGGGAGGGGAGGATCAGCTCCCCCAGCGCGAGGGTCAGCACGGGCAGCTGGCCCTCGAGGTATTTCTGGTCGGGGCCCCAGGCGAGCTGGGTGGCCCCGTCGAGGGCCAGGGCCAGGCCGATCGTGGCCATGATCACCGCCACCACGTTCCGGCCGAGCAGGGGCCTCACGAAGCCCCGTTCGACCAGCAGTCCGAAGGCAAAGGCGAGCGGAAGGGTGAGGACCATCGCCCAGGGCAGGGGGAGCACCAGGTTCAGGGTGTAGGTGAGGTAGCCGCCGACGAGTAGGAACTCGCCGATGGCGAAGTTGACCACCCGCGTGGCCCGGTAGACCAGCACGAAGCCCATCGCCATCAGGGCGTAAAGGGCCCCGGTGGCGATCCCGGCGACGAGAAGCTGGAGGAAGAAGCTCACGCCAGCTGGATCCAGTCGGAGTAGGGTACGTAGCGCCGGGCGCGGGCGTCGGCGCGGTAGAGCTTGGTGTAGGGAAGCCGGTGGCGGACGAAACGCAGGGAGTGGATGAGCCCGAAAGCATCGTAGTCCGCGAGGTTGCCCAGGGCCTCGAGCACGCCCTCGCGACTGAGCCGGTTGGCCGCCGCCGCCCGGCGCATCGCCTCCGCGACCGTCAGCCCCACGAAGAACGCCCCCACGTAGTAGGTGGTCATCGGCTTATTGGGACGGCCCTTCTGGCGGCGGTAGGCACGGGCACGGCGGATGCCGGGGACGTCGACCTCGTACCAGTAGGCGTTGTGGTAGGTGGCGAGGAAGCCGTCGGCGGCGGGACCGGCGCGCTGAATCAGGGCGTTGCTGGCGGAGTAGTAGGTGCCCATGAAGGTCGCCCGGAAGCCGAACTCGCGGGCGGCCTTGAGCAGCGCCGGTTCGGCGGTGGCGACGTAGCCCTGGGTGAGGACGTAGTCGGCCCGGGCGCGCTGGAGCTTGAGCACCACCGGACCGGCGTCGGTGAGGACCAGGGGCGTGACCTCCTCGGCCACGATCTCGAGCTCGAGCGCGGCCGCCCGGCGCTTGACATAGGGGATCGGGTCGCGCCCGAACTCGGAGTTGGAGTAAACGAGCGCGATCCTGGCCCCCGGTTTACGGGCCGCGATCTCGCGGAGCAAAGCCTCCATCATGTCCTGGTAGGTCGGTCCGAAGACGTAGATCGTGGGGTAGCGCTCGGGGTCCGCGAGTTCGCCGGAGTAGGAGGTGGCGGTGTAGGGCAGGCCGAGGCGGGTGATCTCCGGGGCCAGCGCCTTGGAAAGACCGGTGGAGTCACCGTAGACGAAGAGCAGCTCGTCCGGCCGCTCCCGGTTCACCACCCGGTTGAAGGCGGCCGTGCCCTTGGCTACGTCGTAGCCGGTATCCTCGACGATGAGCTCGAGGGGTCGCCCGGCGATCCCACCGAGTTCGTCGTTGACCAGGCCGACCGCGTCCTGAAAGGCCTCGAGCGCGGCCGCTCCGGCGAAGGCGAAGGGGCCGGTCAGGGGCAAGAGCACCGCGAGCTTGACCGGACGTGGTTGGGCCCGGACCCAGCGAGGCGCCGCCAGAACGGCGGCGGTGGCGGCGCCGGTCTTTAAGAGCTGTCTCCGCGTGAGCTTTTTCCCTGGCATCTGGACCTCCTCTACGGGTTTCGACGATTATACCGGTATGACACCGAGCTACCGGCAAGTTGCGCGGGCGATTCGGGACGTGCTCGCCTCCGGGCTGACCGCGCCGCGGCGAGCGGTCTACCCCCTCCCGGGGGGCGGGCAGTTTCTGGTCATGCCGGCCCTGGACGCGCGTCTCGTGCTGGTCAAGCTCGTGACCGTGCGTCCGGGGCGGGATCCTTCGGTCACCGCCGAGATCTGGGCCCAAAGGCTCGATACCGGCGAGGTGCTCCACCTTCCCGCCGAGGAGCTCACCGTGCGCCGCACCGCCGCCCTCAGCCTGCTCGCGGCCCGGACGCTCGCGCCAAGGCGGGAGGGGGCGCTCCTTTTGGTGGGCGCTGGCCGCCAGGCCCGGGGACACCTCGAGGCCTTTACGGAGGGCCTTGCCCTCACCCGCGTTTTGGTCAGGGGAAAAAGCCCCGAGAGGGTCGAGGCCCTGCTCGAGGCCGCCCGCGCCCTCGGCGTTCCCGCCGAGCCCTTTTCCGGCCGCTATCCCGAGGACCTCGCCTTCGTGGTCACCGCCACCACGAGCAAAGAGCCGGTGATCTCCGCCGATCTTCCCGAGGGGGTCTTCGTCGCCGCGGTGGGGAGCTTCACTCCCGAGTCCCGGGAGCTCCCCG
>JALSJG010000246.1 GCA_026989475.1 Thermaceae bacterium
GTCGTGTGAGGGTGGTATGATACCCCCGAGCATGGAGCCCGCCGGCGGCCGGGTGGCCTTCGCCTACGATCGCATGCGCTACCATCCCCCCGAGGTCTCGGGGCGAATCGCCACCGCCCTCACCGCCCCGGTGGAGGCCCGCTTCCAAGATCCCCACTTTCTCGAGCTCGGGGTCGGTACCGGCCGGATCGGGGTTCCGGTGCTCGCCCGGGGCTTTCGCTTCACCGCGGTGGACACCGACCCCGCGATGCTCTCGGTCTTCCGCTACAAGATCGCCGGGGTCGCCCGGAAGGTTCGCTTGGTCCAGGCCGACGCCCGCGAGCTCCCCTTCGAGAAGGGGAGCTTTCACGCGGTGATCAGCGTCCACCTCTGGCACCTCATCCCCGACTGGCAGCGGGCCCTCCTCGAGGCCCTCCGGGTGCTCGCCCCCGGGGGCTACCTCTTTGAGGGCTGGGACGAGAGCGTGGGCGAGAGCGAGGACTGCCGGATCCAGGAGCGCTGGCGGGCGATCCTGGCCGGGCTGGGGTTCGAGCTGGTGCGGGGCCGCCACCGGGCTCGGCTCGCCGAGGTGGAGCGGGCGCTCGCGAAACTTGGGCTCAAGCCCGAGACCGAGGTGGTCGCCGAGTGGACCGAGGAGCGCACCCCGAGGCAGAGCCTCGAGGCGATCGCCGAGCGGCTTTATTCCTACACCCGCCAGGTGCCCCCGGAGCTCTACCTGCACTCGCTCCGCGAGCTCTACGCCTGGGCCGAGGAATATTACCGGGACCTGGACCGACCCTACCCCATCCGCTGGCGTTTTTTGGTTCGGAGGACCGAGCGATGATCCGGCTTTCCGTGCGGACGCCCTCGCGGGAAGCGCTGGTGAACGTCACCCGGCTCCTGAACGAGGCCCTTTCCGAGATGGGCCTCGCCGAAGGCGTGCTCCACGTCTACTCCCCCCACACCACCGCCGGGGTGGTGATCCAGGAGGGGGCCGACCCCGCGGTGGCCGAGGACCTGATGTTGCGCCTCGCCGAGCTCGCGCCCAGGAACCACCCCGGCTACCGCCACCTTGAGGGCAACTCCGACGCCCACATCAAGACCGCGCTTTTCGGCAACGCGGTCACGGTGCCGGTGGTGGGCGGCCGGCTCGCCCTCGGCACCTGGCAGCAGGTCTTCCTCGCCGAGTTCGACGGCCCCCGTACCCGGGAGCTCTGGCTCACGCCGCTGGTCCGCTAAGGGCGAGGGCGACGGCCGTACCCGTCAAGGTAGCGGCGGCGTTGGTCAGGTCGTTGGTCCAGTAGGCGAACCTTTCCTCGAGCAAAAGCCCCACCAGCGTGTCGGCCAATGCCCCCGCCAGGGCCCCGGCCAGGACCGCCCCGGGGCTCGCGGAAAAAAGCGGGGCGAGGGCGGCGAAGACGAGTGCTGCCGACACCGCCGCCAAGCTTCCCCGGACGCTCACCGCCGCGTTCGTTCCCGGCGGCACCCGCCCCCGGTCGGGGCGCCAGGCCCAGGGGGACCGGCCGCCCTCGGCGGTGGCCAGGGTGTCGGCGGCGGCCGCGCCCAGCCCGCCCAGGAAACCCGCCGGGTCGAGCCCGAGCGCGAGCACCGGAAAAAGCCCGTTGGCGAGCACCTGGGCGGCGGTGCGTCGTTCGGACTTCCCCCGCAGGCTTCCGAGGGCGGCGGAGCCGACGAGGACCAATGCCGCCGGCAGGCCGCCCCAAAGCAGCGCGAGGGCCCCGAGCCCGCCGGCGGCCAGGGCCCCGGGGCCGGTGAGCCAGCGCTTTTGGAAAAATCCGGCCGCCACCAGAAGGCCGAGCGCGAGGGCGGCTTCCCAGGGAAGCCTCACGGTTCCCCCGCAGCGGGCCAGGGGCGGTAGCCGGCGGCGAGAAAGTAGAGCCCCTGGGGCGGAGCGGTGGGGCCGCCCTCGGCCCGGGGTCGGCCCGCGAGCAGCTCGGCGATCCACTCGGGCGGCTTCTTTCCCGCCCCCACCTCGAGCAGGCTCCCCACTATCGCCCGGACCTGGCCCCGGAGAAACCCCGAACCCACGAACTCCAGCCAGGCCTCCTGGCCGTGAAGCCGCAGCCGGGCGAGGTAGAGGACGCGCTCGGTGTCGCGCTTTTCCCGGGTGGCGAAGGCCCTGAAGTCGTGCCGGCCGACGAGGTAGGAAAGGCCCTGCCGCACCGCCTCGAGCTCGAGGGGCCCGGGGTGCCAAAGCACCCGGTGGCGGAGGAGGGCGCTCGGGGTCTTTCGGAGCAGGATGCGATAGCGATAGGCCCGCCAATAGGCGCTTTTTCGCGCGTGGAAGCTGGGCGGGACCACCCGCGCCCGGAGCACCCGCACGTCCCCGGGTAGCCGGGTGTTGAGGGCGGCGGGGATCCGCTCCGGCGGGATCGCGTCCTCGGTGTCGTAGTGGATGACCATGCCGAGGGCGTGGACCCCGGCGTCGGTGCGGCCGGCCGGAACCACTCGGGGGCGGGCGCCTGGGATCTCGGCGAGGGCGGCCTCGAGCACCGCCTGCACCGTGCGCTCCCCCTTCGCCTGGCGCTGGAAGCCGGCGAAGTGGGTCCCGTCGTACTCCAGGGTGAGCGCGACGCGCCGCACGGGCCGTAGTTTACTGGAAACGTAACAACTCTCAATATGATAAAATCCGACCGGAATACTTGACTTTCATCCCCAAGCGGCGTAGCCTTCGTCCCGGAGGGAGCTCGCATGCGACGCGTTCTGTCGGCCTTCCTTTTCCTGGCTTTGGGGCTTTCCGCCCTCGCCCAGACCCTGGTGGTCTACAGCGGCCGGTCCAAGGTCCTGGTGGATCCCCTGATCCGGCGCTTTGAAGCCGAGACCGGGATCCCGGTGCGGGTCCGCTACGGCAAGGACGCCCAGCTCTTCCAGCTGCTCCTCGAGGAGGGCAGGCGGAGCCCCGCCGACGTTTTCTGGGCGAACAGCGTGGGTGCGCTGGTGCGGGCCGAGCGGTCGGGGCTTTTCGCTCCCCTTGCCCCGGAGGTGCTCAAGCTTCCTGTCCGGTTCGTGCCCGCGTCGGGCCGGTGGATCCCGGTCACCTTCCGCATGCGGGTGCTCGCGGTACGGGAGGGCGTGTCCCCCGAGCCCCCGTCCTCGGTGCTCGAACTCCCCAAGGTCGCCGCGTACGCGGGGCGGGTCGGATGGACCCCCCGCTACTCGAGCTTCGTGGACTTCGTCACCGCTCTGCGGGGGGTGCACGGTGAGGCCGAAGCCCGGGAGTGGCTGCTCGGCATGAAGGCGCTCAGGCCCCAAAGCTATGCCGCGAACGTCCCGATGATCCTGGATCTCGCCCGGGGGGCGATCGACCTCGCGCTTACCAACCACTACTACGTGCTCAGGGTCCGCTACGGGGACCTCAAGTCGGCCCCGAAGGCGAAAGGGGCCCCCGTTCGGGTGCACGCCTTCGCGGACGGGGACGTGGGGAATCTCGCCCTCGTCACCGGGGCGGGGGTGCTCGCGAGTAGCACAAGATCGGCCCTGGCCGAGCGGTTTCTCCGCTTTTTGCTAGGGGAGGAGGCCCAGCGCTTCTTCGCCGAGGCGGTGCACGAGTACCCGCTCCGGCCCAACACGCCCACCCCGCCGGTCCTCCTGCCCCTGGAGGCGGCGCTGCGGAAGAGCCGGTGGGTGGACCCCGAGGTCTTCGCCGATACCGAAGCCACCCTCCGCTTGCTTAAGGAGGTCGGGCTCTACTAGCATGCCCCCTTCGCCGGCGGTCCTCGCCTTTGTTCTCGGCACCGTAACCCTACCCCTGCTACCCCTGGTTTACCTGGTGCTCCGGGCGCTCCCCGGGGTCCAGGAGGTTTTCTCCCTAGGCGGGGATCTCGCGCTTTTTGTGCGGACCCTGGGTTTGGTGGTGGCGGTGGTTCCCACCGCGCTCTTGCTTGCGCTGCCGCTCGCCTTTCTCGCCGCCCTTACCGATTTCCGACCCCGAAGCCTGCTCGCCCTCGTGGGGCTTTTGCCCCTTGCCCTACCGCCTTACGTGCTGGCCTACGCCTGGCTGGCGGCGAGCGGTGCGGGGGGGCTTTTCCCCGGCCTCGGGTTCCGCCTCGAGGGCTTTTGGGGGGCCTGGTGGACGCTTAGCGTCTATACCGCGCCTTACCTCTTTTTGGCCTTGGAAAACGCGCTTTCGCGGTTGAACCCGGCCCAGGTCGAGGCCGCCCGAACGCTCGGGGCCGGGGCGGGAAAGGTGTTTTTCCGCGTGATCCTTCCCTATCTCGCGCCGTCGCTTTGGGCGGGGGGTGCGGTGGTGGCGCTGCACGTGGTCGGCGACTTCGGCGTGGTCAGCCTAATGCGCTACGAAACGTTAAGTTACGCGCTCTACTATGCCTACGAGACCGCCTACGATCGCGACCGGGCGTCGCTTTACGCGCTCGGACTCGTGATGCTCGCCCTGTTGGTGCTCCTTCTGGACGCTCGTTTCCGTAGACCGGCGGCGCCCGGCGAGCTCCGGGGCCGGATCCGGATCGCGCTCGGTTCGTACCGGTGGTTGGCGTGGGCGTACCTTGGACTGTTCGTCGCCGCCGGGCTCGGGCTTCCGCTCGCGGTGGTTTTTCTCTGGGCGGGGGAGGGGCTCGGCCGGGTGGGCCTGCCCCTTGGGGCGATGTTCGCCACCCTCATGGCGGCCATGCCGGCGGCCGGCCTGGCCGCGCTGCTCGCGTTGGGGATCGGGTATCTAGCGGCGCGGTATCCGCGTTACGCCTACCTTGAGCGGGTGGCCTACCTCGGCTACGCGGTTCCGCCGACGGCGCTCGGGCTTGCCCTGGTCTTTTTTGCCCTCTACGGAATACCGGTGCTCTATCAGACCCTGGCGCTTTTGATCTGGGGGTACCTGGTGCACTTCCTGGCGGAGGCGCTCGGCCCGATTCGGGCAGCGTTCGGTGCCGTGCCGAGGGGGCTCGAGGAGGCCGCCCGTACCCTCGGCAAGCCGCCTGCGGTGGCCTTTGTAAGGGTGGTGTGGCCGCGGGTCCGGAGCGGGGTGTTTTCGGGAGGTCTCCTGGTCTTTCTGGGGGCGATCAAGGAACTGCCCCTTACCTTGATGCTGGCCCCGATCGGCTACGAGACCCTGGCGGTGGCTACCTGGACCTACGCCGCCGAGGGGTTCTTGGTCGAGGCGGCCCCGTTCGCCCTTTTGCTGACCGCTTTAGGGACGGCCGCCGCGTTCTTGCTCTACCGTTACGGGAGGCGGGGATGAAGCTGCTCGAGCTCGAGGATCTCTGGAAGCGGCGCGGGCGCGAATGGGTGCTTCGCGGGGTCTCGCTCGGGCTTGCCCCCGGCGAGCTGCTCGCGGTGGTCGGCCCCTCGGGTTCGGGAAAGACCACCCTCCTCCGGCTGATCGCCGGGCTCGAGCCCCCGGATCGCGGGCGGGTCCGGCTCCTGGGGCGGGATGTCACCCGGCTTCCCCCGGAAAGGCGGGGGATCGGTTTCGTCTTTCAGGACCTCGCCCTTTTCCCCCACCTCACGGTCTACGAAAACGTCGCCTTCGGCCTGAGGAAGGAAGAGAGGGATCGGGTCGAGTACCTCCTGGACCTGCTCGGGCTCGTCGCCTTTCGCGACCGCTACCCCGATCGGCTCTCAGGGGGCCAGCAGCAGCGGGTCGCCCTCGCCCGCGCCCTCGCGCCGGGACCCCGGGTCGTCCTGCTCGACGAGCCCTTCTCGAGCCTGGACGCGGGGCTCCGGGAGCGGACCCGGGAGGAGGTGGCCCGGGTCCTCCGGGCCACCGGGACCGCGGCCCTTCTGGTCACCCACGATCAGGAGGAGGCGCTCGCCCTCGCCGACCGTCTCGCCGTGCTGCACCAGGGCCGGATCGTGCAGGAGGGGACTCCGGAGGAGGTCTACCGGCGGCCGAGGACGGCCTTCGTCGCCCAGTTCCTGGGAGGGGCGAACCTGGTCCTCGGCGAGGCCTCCGGAGAGGAAGCGAACACGCCCCTCGGCCGGGTCCGGCTCGACCGCCCTGCCCGGGGCCGGGTGGTGCTCGCGGTGCGTCCGGAGCACATCGAGGTGGCGGATCCCGAGCGGGGTCCGGGGGTGCCCGCCCGGGTGGTGGCCCGGGCCTTCAAGGGCCACGACCTGACCCTCGTGCTCGAGGCGGGGGGGCGCCGCTTCCGGGTGCAGGCCGACTACCGCCTCCCCTGGAAGGAGGGGGACGGGGTTCGGGTCCGGGTCCGGGAACCGGCGGTGGTGCTCGAGCTCGAGGATAAAGCCTTGCCAGAGTCGGGTTATTCTCCCTATACTTAAAAGGCTTGGACGGCCCGGGGCGCCCCTGGCCCCGGGACGGACCGCCTCCGGCCCGCTTTACGGGCGAAGCGGAGGCGGTTAAAATCGGGGCTTGGGCTTTGCTGCCCCGAAGGCTCTTTGAAAGACGGGGGCTTTTGCAGGAAGGGAGTGGTGCTTTGCCGACGATCAACCAGCTGGTCCGCTACGGCCGCAAGGTCAAGCCGAAGAAGAGCAAGGTTCCGGCCTTGAAGGGGAGTCCGTTCCGCCGGGGCGTCTGCACCGTGGTGCGCACCGTCACCCCGAAGAAGCCGAACTCGGCGCTCCGGAAGGTGGCCAAGGTACGGCTCACCTCGGGCTACGAGGTGACCGCCTACATCCCCGGTGAGGGGCACAACCTCCAGGAGCACTCGGTGGTGCTGGTGCGCGGCGGGCGCGTGAAGGACCTGCCGGGCGTGCGTTACCACATCGTCCGCGGGGTCTACGACGCCGCCGGCGTGGAGGGGCGCAGGAAGAGCCGCTCCAAGTACGGTACCAAGCGGCCGAAGGAGTAAGCCATGGCGAGGAGAAGAAGAGCCGAAATCCGTCAGCTTCCGCCCGACCTCGTCTACGGCGACGTGGTGGTCACCGCCTTCATCAACAAGATCATGCGCGACGGCAAGAAGAACCTGGCCGCCCGCATCTTCTACGACGCCTGCCGGATCATCCAGGAGCGGACCGGCCAGGAGCCCCTCAAGGTCTTCAAGGCGGCGGTGGAGAACACCAAGCCCAAGATGGAGACCCGTTCCCGTCGCGTGGGCGGTTCCAACTACCAGGTCCCGGTCGAGGTCAGCCCGCGCCGTCAGCAGTCCCTGGCGCTCCGCTGGCTGGTGCAGGCGGCCAACCAGCGCTCCGAGCGCACCGCCGCCGAGCGCATCGCCGCCGAGCTGATCGAGGCGGCCGAAGGTAAGGGCGGCGCGGTCAAAAAGCGCGAGGAAGTCGAGCGCATGGCCGAGGCCAACCGGGCCTACGCCCACTACCGGTGGTAGCGATGGCGCAGAAGACCTTCGACTACACCAAGTTCGACCTGAAGAAGACCCGCAACATCGGGATCGCGGCCCACATCGACGCGGGCAAGACCACCACCACCGAACGCATCCTCTTCTACACCGGGCGCATCCACAAGATCGGCGAGGTCCACGAGGGCGCCGCCACCATGGACTTCATGGAGCAGGAGCGCGAGCGGGGGATCACCATCACCGCGGCGGTGACCACGGCGTTTTGGAAGGAACACCGCATCAACATCATCGACACCCCCGGCCACGTCGACTTCACCATCGAGGTGGAGCGCTCGATGCGCGTCCTCGACGGGGCGGTGGTGGTATTCGACGCTTCCCAGGGGGTGGAGCCGCAGTCGGAGACCGTCTGGCGCCAGGCCGATAAGTACCGGGTGCCCCGCATCGCCTTCGCCAACAAGATGGACAAGACCGGCGCCGACATCTGGCTGGTCATCAACTCCATGAAGGAGCGGGTCGGCGCCCGGCCGGTGCTGATGCAGCTCCCCATCGGCCAGGAGGACAGCTTCTCGGGGATCATCGATCTCCTGCGCATGAAGGCCTACACCTACGGCAACGACCTCGGCACCGACATCCGCGAGGTCGAGATCCCCGAGGACTACCGGGCCCAGGCCGAGGAGTGGCACGAGAAGCTGATCGAGACCGCCGCCGACTTCGACGAGGAGATCATGATGAAGTACCTCGAGGGCGAGGCGATCTCCGAGGAGGAGATCAAGGCGGCGATCCGCAAGGGCACCATCTCCCTGGACATCACCCCCGTCTTTCTCGGTTCCGCGCTCAAAAACAAGGGCGTCCAGCTCCTCCTTGACGCCATCGTCGACTACCTGCCCTCGCCCCTCGACATCCCTCCGATCAAGGGAACGACCCCGGACGGGCGCGAGGTCGAGCGGCACCCCGATCCAAACGGCCCCTTGGCCGCCCTTGCCTTCAAGATCATGGCCGACCCCTACGTGGGCCGGCTGACCTTCATCCGGGTTTACTCCGGTAAGATCCGGGCCGGTTCCTACGTCTTCAACTCCACCAAGGGCAAAAAGGAGCGGGTGGGGCGTCTTCTCCGGATGCACGCCAACCACCGCGAGGAGGTCGAGGAGCTCGAGGCCGGCGACCTGGGCGCGGTGGTGGGGCTCAAGGACACGGTCACCGGCGACACCCTGGTGGGCGAGAAAGACGAGCCCATCATCCTCGAGTCGATCGACATCCCCGAGCCGGTGATCGACGTCGCCATCGAGCCCAAGTCCAAGGCCGACCAGGAGAAGCTGGCGATGGCCCTCCAGCGCCTTTCGGAGGAGGACCCCACCTTCCGGGTCCACACCGATCCCGAGAGCGGCCAGACGATCATCTCGGGGATGGGCGAGCTCCACCTCGAGATCATCGTCGACCGCTTGAAGCGCGAGTTCAAGGTCGAGGCCAACGTGGGCAAGCCCCAGGTCGCCTACCGCGAGACGATCACCGTCCCGGTGGACGCCGAGGGCAAGTTCATTCGCCAGACCGGCGGCCGGGGCCAGTACGGCCACGTCAAGATCAAGGCCGAGCCCTTGCCTCGCGGCGGCGGATTCGAGTTCGTGAACGCGATCGTCGGCGGCGTGATCCCCAAGGATTTCATCCCGGCGGTGCAGAAGGGCATCGAGGAGGCGATGCAGTCGGGTCCGCTCATCGGCTTCCCGGTGGTGGACCTCAAGGTCACCCTCTACGACGGCAGCCACCACGAGGTCGACTCCTCCGAGATGGCCTTCAAGATCGCCGCCTCGATGGCCCTTAAGGACGCGGTCAAGAAGGGCCAGCCGGCGATCCTCGAGCCGATCATGAAGGTCGAGGTGGTCACTCCCGAGGAGTACCTCGGCGACGTGATCGGCGACCTGAACTCCCGCCGGGGCCAGATCCTCGGCATGGAGCCCCGCGGCAACGCGCAGGTGGTGCGGGCCTACGTGCCCCTCGCCGAGATGTTCGGCTACGCCACCGACCTGCGCTCGAAGACCCAGGGACGGGCCTCGTTCGTGATGTTCTTCGACCACTACGCCGAGGTTCCCAAGCAGATCCAAGAGAAGCTGATGCAGGAGTGAGGTGAGGGCCATGGCGAAAGAGGAATTCAAACGCACGAAGCCGCACGTGAACGTAGGGACGATTGGCCACGTGGACCACGGGAAGACGACGCTTACGGCGGCGATCACGTTTGCGGCGGCGGCGGAGAACCCGAACG
>JALSJG010000247.1 GCA_026989475.1 Thermaceae bacterium
CTCTACCTGGTCGAGCCCGAGGACCCGCCCCAAAAAGCCCGGGGCTACGCCTACTTCCATGACCTTAAGCGGGCGCTTCGCTACTCCACCCGGGCCCAAGGCGGTACCAGCACGAACCAGACCCGGTAAGGGGTGAGGTCGAGGGCCTCGCCCCCGGCGTCCTCGAGCACGAACCCGCCCTCGGCGAGCCGCCAGCGCACCGGAAGGTAGCGGCCCTTCAGGTAAAGCGCCCCCTCGCCCTGGGTGAGCTCGAGAGCAAGCCTCCCCGCCTCGTCCCGTACCCCGGCCTTCACGTGAAGTACCGCCACCGCGTCCACCCGGACCGCGGCGGGCTTCTGGTTGCGCAACCAGCGGTAGCTCCCTTCCCGGTACACAAAGGCGCTTTGGTAGTCCGGGGCGAACCGCACCGCGACCCGCTCCCCCGGGGGGGCGTCCTCAGGGGGCAGGTAGGCCGCGCCCTTTTGCACCCGCGCCCGGTCGAGCCCAAGCCGCCTAAGCTCGGCCCGTACCTTGCCGAGGTCGGCGTAGGCGTTGTGGGGAGGGCGCCGGTCCCGTGTGCGGACGAAGCGGGCCCGGTCGTAAAGGCCGTCGAAGGTGACGTAGCCCCCCTCCTCGATCCGCCTCTGGGCAAGGGGGCTGCCCCCGACGTGGACCAAGAAAGCCTGGAGGGCGTCCACCAGGTCGAGCATGTAAAGCCGCGCGCTCCGCACCGGGCCCACGAGACCCTCCTCACCCCCACGGGTTTCGAAGAGCAACCGGGTGACCCCGCCCTCCACCGGAACCTCGTAGATGCTCCGGGCGAGGGCAAAGCCCCGCTGGGGAAAAGCCGCCGGGGCGTTGTCCACCGAGACCAGGAGGGGCGTCGCCAGACGCACCGTGTAGTGGGCGGCCCCCTTCCCCAAAGCGGCGCCCCGCGCGGGGCCCGGCTGGGGGGTTGGCGGAGCGGGACCGGGAAGCGTCGGCGTCGGAGGCAGGGCCGGGGGTTCGGGCCCGGCCGCCCGGGGCAGGGGCTCCGGGGCTGGGGGTCCCGGCTCGGGGAGCACGGGTCCCTCGCCCTCGGGAGCGAAGGGGGCCGGAGGGGTCCCAGCCGCCTCCCCTCGAGGCCCGGGCGGACCCGGCGCCACCGCCTCAGCCGGCCCGGGCACCCCGGGGGCAGGGGCTGCCTGAGGCACGGGCGGGGGCGGGGCCGCCTCGGTCGGGGCGGGCGCCTCGGGGGTGGCCAAGGGCGCGGGCGGAGCGGGGGCCGCTTCCAAAGGGGCAGGCGCCTCGGGCGCCCGGGGAACGAGGGGCGGCCCCTCCGGGGCGGTGGGGGTGGGCGGCGCCTTGGCCTTGGGCAAAGCCGGGGCCGACTCGGCGCGGGGGGCGGGAGCGGGCTTCGGTTTCGGCTCTGCCACGGGCCGGGCCTTGGGTTTTGGCTTCGGCTGAGTCCTGGGCTTGGGTGGGCTCGGCGCCTTGGGCGCGGGCCGCGTCACCCGGGGGGCGGGGGTCTCCTTCGGTCGGGGTGGCGGGGGCGGCGGAAGGTTCTGCCCCCCGGGCCCGAACTCCACCAGCAAATACCCGCTCGCCCCCGGGGGCTCGACCGGCGGGCTCCAGACCAGGATCAGAAAGAAAAGGGTCAAAAGACCCGTGGAAAAAAGCGCGAGCAAGAGCGCCCGGCGTTTTTTCCGGCGTTCGTCCCGACTCATGGCACGACGGCGATCGCCACCTTCTTGGCCCCCGCCTGGCGGATCAGGTCCATCACCTCCACCACCCGTCCGTGGGGCACCTTGGCGTCGGCGCGAAGCACCACCAGGCCGCGGGCATCCCCGCTCAGGCGGGACTGGAGGGCAGCGAAGAGGGCGGCGTCGGTGAGCCGACGGTTGCCCAGGTAAGCCTGCCCCTTGGTGTCGAGGACCACGGTGGGCACGTCCCGGGGTTCCTCGACCCCGGTCTGGGCGCTGGGAAGCTCGACGGGCAGGCCGGTCTCCGGGGTGATGAAGGTGGAGCTCACCATGAAGAAGATCACCAGGAGGAAGACGATGTCCACGAAGGGGGCGAGGTTAAGCTCGGGCCGGGGCCTAAGCCGGCTTCGACGCATGGTCCACCTCGGCGAGCACCCCCAAAAGCTCCTCCCGCCGCTGCTCGAGCTCGGTCAGGATATCCTCCACCCGCCCAGCCAGGTAGTGGTGGGCAAAAAGCGCGGGGATCCCCACCACCAGCCCACCCGCGGTGGTAAAGAGCGCCTCCCCGATTCCCCCGGCGAGCAGCCGGGCGGTGGTCTGCCCCTGGGCGGCGAGTACGTTAAAGGCGTGGATCATGCCGGTCACGGTCCCGAGCAGGCCGAAAAGCGGCGCCACCTGGGCGGTGACCCCGAGCACCCCGAGCCCCCGGGACAGCCGGACCTCTTCCTCTAGCAGCGCCGCCTTCAAGGCGGCGTCGACCGCCGCCACCCCGTAGGGCACCCGGGGGAGCCCCGCGAGCAGGAAGCGTCCGAGCGCCCCCCCGTGGGCCCGAGCGGCCTCGAGGGCGGCCTCGAGCTGCCCCCGCCTAAGCGCCGCCTCTACCTCGCGCATCAGCCGCTCGCCGCCCACCCGTTCCCGGCGCAGGGTGAGGTAGCGCTCGAAGAAGACGTAGGCAGCGTACAGGGTGAGCAGCAAGAGGACGACGAGAACCCATCCTCCCTGTTGCACCTTGAGCATGCTCCTACGATACCCCCCGAGGCATGAGAACGAAATCAACCCTTGCACGCAAGTCCCTAAGGGGCGAGGATAGGGACGTGCGCTGGCTCCGCGACCCCACCTTGCTACCGGTAGCCGAAAAAGTACTCGCCGGGGAGCGCATCACCCCCGAGGAGGGACTCCGGCTCTATCAAACCCAAGACCTACCCGCGCTCCTTCGCCTCGCCCACGCGGTCCGGACCCGAAAGACCGGGGACAAGGTTTACTTCGTCCACTCCCTGCGCTTTTCCCAGACCAACATCTGCTACGTCGGCTGCAAGTTCTGCGCCTTCGCCCGGCGCTTCGGCGAGGAAGGCGCCTGGGACTACGAGGTCGAGGAGGCCCTGGACTGGATCGCCGCGCGCTACCAGCCGGGCATGACCGAGATCCATATCGCCTCCGGGCACCACCCGAAAAGGCCCCTCTCCTACTACGTGGAGCTCCTTTCCGGGATCAAAGCGCGCTTTCCCTCGCTTCAGATCAAGGCCTTCACCGCCGCCGAGATCGCCCACATCGCCAAGGTGGCGAAGAGCGACGTCGAGACCGTACTCCAAACCCTCAAGGACGCCGGATTGGTCATGCTCCCCGGGGGCGGGGCCGAGATCTTCGCCGAGCGAGTGCGCAAGATCATCGCCCCCGCCAAGATCAAGGCCGAGGTCTGGCTCGAGGTGCACCGCACCGCCCACCAGCTCGGCATCCCCACCAACGCCACCATGCTCTACGGCCACGTAGAAACCCCGGTGGAGCGGATCGACCACATGGATCGCCTGCGCCAGCTCCAAGACGAGACCGGAGGTTTTGTGAGCTTCATTCCCCTCGCCTTCCAGCCCGACGGGAACCCCCTCGCCCGCGAGCTCGGCAAGACCGAGCCCCCGGACGCCGTGGACGACCTCAAGAACCTGGCGGTGGCCCGGATCTTCCTCGATAACTTCCCCCACATCAAGGGCTACTGGGCGACGATCACCCCGGAGATCGCCCAGGTCTCGCTGGACTGGGGGGTCTCCGACATCGACGGCACCCTGGTGGAGGAGAAGATCGTCCACATGGCCGGGGCCCGATCCCCCGAGGGGCTTTCGAAAGAAGCCCTGGTGGATCTGATCCGGCGGGCCGGTTACCGGCCGGTGGAACGGGACGCCCTCTACCGGGAGATTCGCGAGTACCCCGCCGAGGCGGCATGAGCTACCGGGTGGGCCTGCCCCCCTACGCCAACGTAGCGCCCTTGAACCACTTCCTAAAGCCCAAGGGGTTTTCCCTCCTGCATGCGGTTCCTACCGAGCTTAACCGGGCGCTGCTTTCGGGTGAGCTCGAGCTCAGCCTGGTCTCCTCGGTCTTCTACCTCGAGCACAAGGACCGCCTCGCCCTCCTCCCCGACTTCGCCGTGGCCGTGCTGGGCCGGGTCTACTCGGTGAACCTCTTTTCCAAGGTGCCCTTCGAGGAGGTGGAAAAGGTCGCCCTTACCACCGAGAGCGCTACCTCGGTCCGGCTTTTAAAGCTCCTCCTTGGCGAGGATCGGGCCTACCGGAGGGAGGAAGGGGGGCTTGAGCTCCTTGCGCGCTACGACGGCGTCTTGCTCATCGGCGACCGGGCGATCCGGGCCTACGCCGACCTGCTCGAGGCACTCCCCGAGAGCGTCCACGACCTCCCCGAGTGCCCCCGGGGCGTCTACGTCACCGACCTGGCCGAGGCCTGGTACCGGCGCACCCGGCTTCCCTTCGTCTTCGCGGTCTGGGCCCACCCCAAGGAGGCCCCGCCGCCCCCCGAAGTCCTCGCCGAGCTGCGCCGGGCCCGGCGGGAGGGGCTTTCCCGCCTCGGGGAGGTGGCCCGGGCGGAGGCCGACCGGCTCGGGGTCGCCTGGCCGCTTCTCCTCCACTACCTCTGGAACTTCCGCTACCACTTCGAGGCCCCGGACCGCGAGGGGCTTGTTGCTTTCGAGCGCGCGATCAGGGGCTAGCGGATCTTCCTCAGGTAGTCCTCGAGGCTGGCCCGGGAGAGCTCCCCGAGGTGCCGGGCCACCGCGACGCCCTCGGCGTTAAAGAAGACCGTGGTCGGCAACGCCACCACCCGAAGCCGCCGGACCAGACGGTTTTCGGGGTCGAGGATAACGTTCGGGAGGCTGAGCCCCTCGCGCTTCAAGAAGGCCCGGACGGTCTCGGCGTTCTCGCCGCTATTCGCGAAAACGAAGACGACGTCCTCGCTCTTTTGGGCAAACTCGGCGAGCAAGGGCATCTCCCGCCGGCAGGGCGGGCACCAGCTGGCCCAGACGTTCAATACCACCGGCCGCCCGGCGAACTCGGCGAGGGAGACCACCGCCCCCTCGGGGGTGGAGAAGGCCCAGCCCGGCAGGCGCTCGCTCTCCCTCGCCTGCTGGGCGAGGAGCAAAAATAGCGCCGCCGCCACCGCCCCACCCACCAGGGCCGGCGGAAGCGCCAGATAGATTCGAAGCCTGGCCCGCCGGAAAAAGTAGAGGGTATAGAGGGCGCCAGTCAGAATCCCGGCGAGCGGGGAGAAGCCCCCTTGCCAGAAGTAGAGCACGCTCAAGGGGTCGGCGGCATACGCGCCCAGGTGGCCAAGGACATAGCCCACCCGGGCGCCGACGAGCCCTACCAGCACCGCGTTCCAGGCCCAGTTCGAGAGCGCCTTCGGTCCCCTTCGCGCGAGCACCTCGGCGGCGAGCACAAAGCCAAGAAGGGCGAGCGCGACGAAGGCGCGGGTCAGGGGAACCACGAAGGGGCCGAGCTTGATCGCTTCCACGCCCCGAGGCTAGCGGGCGGCGATGAAGGCGGCGTGAAGCCTACTGGGCGGAGAGGGTGTTGATGATCTGGAAGAGCGGCAGGAACATCCCGGCGACGATCATGCCCACGATCGCACCCAGGATGATGATCATGATGGGCTCGATCGCGGCGGTAAGGCTCTCGACGGTCTCGTCCACCTCGCGCTCGTAGAAGTCGGCGACCTTTTGCAGCATCGCGTCGAGGGCGCCGGTCTCCTCGCCGATCGCCACCATCGAGGCCACCATCGGCGGGAAGATCTCCGGGTAGCGAAGCAGGGTGCTATGAAGCGGCTCGCCCACCTGGATGGTGTTCTTGGTCTCCTCCAGGATGTCCTCGACCACCGCGTTGCCGGCGGTGCCCTTGGTGATGTCTACGGCCTCGACGATGTTCACGCCGGAGGAGAGCAAAAGCCCGAGGGTTCGGGCGAAGCGGGCGAGGGCGCTCTTTTTGTTGAGGACCCCGAAGACCGGAACCCGAAGCTTGATCCGATCGATCACGCGGCGGCCCCGCTCGGTGCGGTAGACGTAGCGGTAGGCGAGGTAGAGCGCCACCAGACCGAGGACGAGGTAGAGTGTGCTCGAGCGCAGGAAGTCCGAGACCGCGATCAAAAACCGGGTCAAAAGGGGCAGCTCCGAGCCCAGGTCGGTGAGGATCTGGGCGAACTGGGGCACGATCCCGGTGAGCAGGAAGTAGGTGACCAACACTGCGAAGACAAAGACGATCACCGGGTAGGTCATCGCCGACTTGATCTTGCCCCGGAGCTCGAGGTCCTTTTCGAGGAAGCTGGCGAGCCGGTCGAGGATCGCGTCGAGGGTACCCGAGGCCTCGCCCGCCCGCACCAGGTTGACATAAAGCCGGCCGAAGACCGGGTGCTTCGCCAGCGCGTCGGAGAGCGACATGCCCCCCTCGACGTCGGCGCGAACCTCCTTCAGGATGGCCTTGAACTTCTTGTTCTCCGCCTGCTTCTCCAAAATGGCCAGGGCCTGCACGATGGGAAGGCCGGCGGCCATCATGGTCGCGAGCTGGCGACTGAAAATCGCAATGTCTTTCAGGCCGGGACCGCGCTCCAGGAAGGATAGGTTGACCTCCGCCTGGAGGCCCCTGCCCGGCTCTTTGATCTCGGTGATGTAGTACCCTTTTTCCCGGAGTATCCGGGTCGCGGTGCGGAGATCGGTGGCCTCGATGGTCGCCGCGATGGTGCGGCCCTGCCGGTCGCGCGCGCGGTAATGGTAGATCGGCATGTTGTCCTATAGTATAGCGCCGGAATGCGACCCGAGCTGGCCGAAGCCGCCCGCGTGCTCGAGGAAGGGGGTCTCGTCGCCTTTCCCACCGACACCGTCTGGGGGGTGCTGGTCCGCCCCGACGCCTCCGAGGCCGTCGCCCGGGTCTACCAAATGAAGGGGCGGGGCCGGGAGAAGCCCCTCCAGCTCCTGGTTGCGGACCTCGAGGTCGCCGAGCGCCTTCTCCCCACGGGCTACCGCGACGCCCGGTTTTGGGCCCTGGCCGAGCGCTACTGGCCCGGCCCCCTCACCCTGGTGGTGCCCGCGGGAAGGACCTTTCCCGCCATCGGCGCGGAGCAAACCCTGGGCCTCCGGCTCCCCGACCACCCCGAGCTCCGGGCGCTGCTCCGGGCAGTGGGGGGCTTCGTCGCCGCCACCAGCTTGAATCGAAGCGGCGCACCACCCGTGCAAAGCGAAGCGGAAGCAAGGGGGTTCCCGGTGGACCTCGTGGTCCCGGGGCCACCGCCCCCGGGGCGGGCCTCGAGCGTGGTGGACCTGGTGGAGGGGCGGGTGCTTCGCGCCGAGGCGATCCCCGAGGACGCGCTCCGCCGTTTTCTGGAGGCAGGTTGAAGCAGGAACTCGCCGCCCTGCTCGCCATCCTCTTCGCCGCCGGTCGAGCGGTGAGGCTAGACGAGCTCGCCCGAGGGCTCGGGAAGGGGCCGGGCGAGATCGTCGGTCTCGTGAATGAGCTCGAGGTCGAGCTCTCGGACGGGGCGTTCGGCGTCGCGCTCGAGCGGGTTGCCGGCGGGGTCCGCCTGGTGATACACCCGAACCACGCCGAGCTCGTCCGCCGGGCGCTCAAGCCCCGGCCACCCCGGCTCTCCAAGGCCGCGCTCGAGGTCCTCGCCATCGTCGCTTACCACCAGCCGATCACCAAGGCCGCGATCGACGCCGCCCGGGGCCGGGACTCGGGGGCGGTGCTCGAAGGGTTGCTCGAGCGCGGCCTGATCGCCGCGGAGGGTAAGCATCCCCGCCGCTACCGCACCACTCCTCGCTTTCTGGAGCTTTTCGGCCTGGAAAGCCTGGACGAGCTACCCCCTCCCCCGGGCGGCGAGCCCCCCGCGATGCGGGACTAAGCCTGACCCCAGGGGCCCTGGGCCTCACCCTCTTCGGCGATCGGCCCGAAGGTCGCCTCGTAGCGTCGGATGTTCTCGGCGAGCGAGCGCAGCAAGGCCTTGGCGTGGCGGGGGCTGGTGATCACCCGGGCCACCACCAGCGCCGGCCCCTGAGGTTGCAAAAGGGCGAAATCGATCAGGAACTCATTTGGAGTGTGGGAGATCACCGCCATGTTGGCGTAGCGGCCCTTGGCGGTCTCGCGGTCGATGTCCAGGTTAAACTCGTTCACGGCAGCTCCTCCAAAAGGGCAGGAAGCACCCGCTTGAGGGCGAGGCGCACGCGCCCGAGGCTCGCCACCTGATCCAAGAGGACCATCAGCACCGGCCCCTTCCCGGTGGGAACCATCAACACCGGCCCCTCTTCGTACTCAACCATGACCTCTTCGATCGGACCCTTGCCGAGCTCCTCGGCGACTGCACGCGCGGAGGCTAGCACGCTCGCCCCGAGTCCCCCGAGCAAATCTCCGACCTCAATATCCGGGCGCCGGTAAGCCTCGAGCACAAAACCGTCCTCGCCTACGAGCGCCCAAGCTTCCACCCCCTGCACCTCCGAGAGCGGTTTAAGGGCCTCCATCGCTAGCCTCCCAACTCCTCGGCGATCAAAAGGGCAAGCCGGGAGAGCTCCTGGCCTACCCGCTTACGTTCGGCACCCCGCTGAATCACCGCGCCCACGCAGATCTCCCCCTCACAAACCACGAGCAACTCGCGCTCATCCAAGGTGACGACGAACCGCCGGGGTTCGCCTCCCAGCCGGCGAGCCAGGCCCTCAACCCCCCGGCGGAGGGCCGCAATCTCGGCGGCGAGGAACTCGGGGTCCGGCCCCCGGTGCCCGGCCGCCTCGATCACCAGCCCGTCGGTGGAGGCGACCACCGCCCGCTCGACGATGGGTATCTGCGCCAGGTCAAAAAGCCACACGATCCCTCACTCTCCTACCGGCCTTCGGTGGCTTAACGCCCGGGCCAAGGTGACCTCGTCCACGTACTCCAGGCTACCCCCGGCGGGCAGCCCGTAGGCCGGTCTCGTAACCCGTACCCCCTTGTCTTTAAGGAGCTCCCCGAGATACGCCGCGGTAGCCTCTCCCTCCACGGTCATCGAGGTAGCCACGAGCACCTCCTCCACCCCCTCAAGCCGGGCGAACAGGCCCTCGATGTTGAGCTCATCGGGCCCCACGCCCTCCAACGGGTTCAAGGCTCCGCCGAGCACGTGGTAAACCCCCCGGAACTCCCCGCTCTTCTCGATCGCGTAAACGTCGGCCGGGGTCTCGACTACCGCGATGATCGAGCGGTCGCGGGTCTCGTCGGCGCAGACCGGGCAGAGCTCTCCCTCCGCCAGGTTGCCGCAAACCCGGCAGACCCCAAGCCGCGCCCGGGATTCGGCGAGCGCCTCCTCAAGCTCCTGGGCGAGGCCCTTGTCCAGTGCCAGGACGAGGGCGAGCCGCTGGGCGGTCTTCGGCCCCACCCCGGGGAGCCGGGAGAGCGCCCGGGCCAGGGCGACGAGGGCCGCCGGCTGCTTCAAAAACCGCCCCCCAAAAGCCCCCCGAGCGCGCCCAGGGTGCC
>JALSJG010000248.1 GCA_026989475.1 Thermaceae bacterium
CCTTGAGCTGTTCTACCGCGTTCCAGTCGGGTCCGATCCTTCCCTGAACCAGGGCCGCGATCTCGTTCGGAGTGGGCTCGAGGGGCAGGAGGGCCGCGCCGGTCTCTTCGGCAAAGCTGGCAACCTTGGGATCGTAGTGAACCCCGGCGAAAGGGGTTCCCGCGGCAGCCGCCAGGATCATGCCGTGCAGCCGGGCACTGATCACGTACTCGGCACTCCTTAAAAGGTACAGGACGCGTTTGGGATCGCGGCTGGCTTCCTTCGGAAGGTATTCGAAGATTTCCAAGGTGAGGTCGTCGGGACCGGGTTGCAGACCCAGAACGAGCACGTCATAACCCAGGATTAAGAGTTTTCGGGCGCCGGCGTAGAGCGGTTCCGCCGGCACTCCGTGCCGGGGAATCATCACCACCAGCCCGGGTTCCCGGGCCACCAGGGGGGGCTCGAGGAGAAGGGCGGGGTCGGCCCCGAGTTCGGCCCTGAGCCCGAGCCGCTCGGCGTGACGTAGGCTCCTCAGGTCCCGAACGACCAGAGGAACCCCGGAGAGCGCTCGCGCCACCCGCCGTTCACCCCGGGGCGAGAGCGGGCCCAGGGAAACTCCGAAGACCGTGACCGGCGTACCGAGCCGCCGGGCGAGCCGTACGAGGCCCAGGTAGTAGGCGAGGCTCCGGCGCGAGGTGCGGTCCTGCAAGAGCCCTCCCCCGCCGAGGACGAACCGGTCCACCCGGCGGATCGCCGCGGGCAGGGCCAGCGGGTGGTAGCGGTGCACCGCCTCGACCCCGAGCTCACGCGTGGTTTCCCGGGGCGAAGCGGAGAGTACCAGGGCGCGGTGACCTCGTATCTTGAGCTCCCGCACCATTGCTTGCAGGATGGCTTCGTCCCCCGCGTTTTTGTACCCGTAATAGCCGCCTATGCCGACCACCATCGCCGGATCCCCCGGTAGATTAGCCAGCCGATTCCCCCTAGCATACCGCCAATTAGGGCGCCGTTTAGGGTCCGTGCGAGGCTTACGGAAAAAGGCGTGTGGTAATGGGCAAAGGAATTGAGGATGGAGGCTTCGGCAATGACCGCGAAAGCGAGAAGTCCAAGGGTGATCCAGCGCGGGAGCCCGGCGGTTAGCGCAAAAACGGCGGCGGCGTGCCCGAAGACTTCTTTGAAGCGGGGGCGAATCATCAGGGCCTGGAGCTGGTCGCGGAGGGTGAGCTCGAGCACGGAGATGAAGGGGGCATCGTTACCTCTTCTAAAAAAGGCTATGATTAGCGCGAAGAGCAAAAACCCCGCGAGGGCTGCTTCCCCCAGCCGAAGGCGATGCGCCAAGAGAGACTCGACGACACGCTTCCAGTCCCTTTTCGGCAATATCCCTAGAAGGTAAAGGAATGGGGGTACGAGGAGCAAAAGCCCCACGCCCCGGAACGCCGAAAGACCAAGGAGGGTTTCCTCCCGGCTCCCCAGCGCGGTGAGGAAGAGGGCACCGAGCAGAGCGTAGGCGAGCGCGTAACCCCAGCGACGGAGTCCGGGGGTCGGCTCGAGGAACCCAAGTACCGGAAAGACCAGGGCCACGAGTAGAGGGCCTGCCTGATCCCGTCCGTAACCAAAGGCAATAACTAGCAACAAAAGACCCAGGGGAAGGGCGAGGCCCCGGGGCAGCCGCCAGAGGTAAAGCAAGAGTCCCGCCGCCGCACCGAGCCAGGCAAACGCCGCAAAGGGGGACGGGGAAAAGCGTCTTGGTTCGGGGACGCCGAGGGGGATTCCAGCGGCGGAAAGGCCCCGACGGAGTTCCTCGAGGAACCGCTCGGTTTCCCCGGGAGTGGGGTAGGGGCGAAAGTAGAGCACCCGGTGGCTGCGCTCTCGCGCGGCGAGCACGTACTTGCGGGCAGCAACCTCGGGGGCGAGCTTGAGCTGGTATTCCCCTCGCAGGCTGAAAAGCCGGATGGCCCCGACCCTTTTCGCTAGGTAGGCCACCCCCGCCTGACGGGTTCCCTCGATTAAGGCAATGGGGGCCGAAAGGCGCTCGGCGACCTCCGGGAGGCGGTCGGGGTAGCCAAGCGCCTCGGTCCCGGCGAATACGAAAAGCCCCGCCTGCGGGGGAAGCGCGGGGGGCCAGGGGTGAAGGGGGTGGTTCTCGGGGCGGTAAGCGATCCAGAAGCCGAGGCGATAGGCTTTTTCAAGTTCCGCGGGCGGGCCGAGCGGGACCCGCGCCACGTCCTTGGGGAAACCAATCCAGGTTTTCCCCCGCCAGACCACGCGGTGCTGAGGGAGGGGGATGGCGCTCGCCCCGGGCACGTCCGTGTAGTACCAGCCGGCGAGAAAGCCCACTTCCGGGGCCAAAAGCCTAAGCATGCCCCCCTCGAGGTAGGCCCCGAGCCCTTTTCGCGCCCGTTCCTCGACCCGCTCCTCGTAAAAGGCGATGCCGGTGACCCCTAGGCTCCGGTAGCTCCGGAGGAGCTCGGTCGGGGAGGCGCCCCTATGGGCCGCCTCCTCGGCGAGCGCCCGCCCGTCCACCACCAGCGCCACCGGTCCCGGCCGGTCGTAGGCGAGCCGGGGCAAGATGGCCGGAAGGGTGAGGATCCCGGCGACGAGCAGCAGGATCTTGAGCGCTTTTTCCACCCTAGGCTGCCTCCAGCGCGCCCAAAAGCCGCGAGGCCAGCACCTCGAGCGCAGGGGTATTCATCCCCCCACCGGGGACGATCAGGTCGGCGTAGCGCTTGGTGGGTTCCACGAAGGCAAGGTGCATGGGCCGCACCGAGGAGAGGTACTGCTCGATCACCGACTCCACCGTGCGGCCGCGCTCGGCGATGTCGCGCCGGAGGCGGCGAATGAAGCGCACGTCGGGGTCGGCGTCGACGTAGACCTTGAGGTCCATCCGTTCCCGGAGTCTGGGATCGTAGAGCGCGAGGATTCCCTCGACCACGATGACCGGGGCGGATGCCACCCGCCGGGTTTGGGGAAGCCGGGCGTGTTCGACGAAGGAGTATTGCGGCATCTCCACCGCCCGACCCTGGGTCAGGGCCTCGAGGTGCTCCACCAGGAGGTCGAGGTCGAAGGCGTCGGGGTGGTCGTAGTTGGTCTTGGCCCGTTCCGCGAGGGGAAGGTGGCTTGCGTCCTTGTAGTAGTTGTCCATCGGCAGGAGCGCGAGACGGCCCAGGCCGACGATGCCCTCGACCCGGGCCACCACGGTGCTCTTGCCGCTGCCGGAGCCCCCGGCGATACCGAGAACGAAGGGCATTGCTAGCTTTTTGCGGCCTCGCAGGTCGAGAGGCCGAGGATCTTGTAGAGCAGGCAGAACCTGATCCAGGCGGTCGCGATCAGGATGACTCCGACGATCCCGGCGATCCAGGCGCCGGTGCCGCTAAGCCCCAGGAAGGCCCAGAGCAAAAGCAGGATCCCCACGATGAAGCGCACGATCCGGTCGGTGCTGCCTACGTTGCACTTCAATGTTCACACCCCCCTCCACCTACCACTCTAGCGCCCCGCAGCCGCTTGCGCGAGCCCCGGGTTTCTGCTAACCTCTACGCCAAGCGCGCTACGCGCCCGGTAAAACAGGAGAACGAACCCCGTTCTCTTATCCAGAGCGGTGGAGGGAACCGGCCCTGTGAAGCCGCGGCAACCGGTGGGCAAGGCCCACGTCCGGTGCCAACGCCGGCCCGCGACACGCGGGAGCGATAAGGGAAGGGGTGGCCTGGCCCCCCCTTCTCGTCGCCTGGAAGGGGGAGTTTGTTTTGCGCAAGGAGACGAAAAGCGTACACGTAGGGCTCGAGCCCAAGCGGGATCCCTTCGGTGCGCTTCAGGTTCCAATCTACGCCAGCACCAGCTATGTCTTCAAGGACATCGCCCACGCCCAGCGCCTTTTCGCCCTGGAGGCCGAGGGTTTCATCTATTCCCGGATCGGGAACCCCACGGTGGCCGCCCTGGAGGCCCGGCTGGCGGCGCTCGAGGGGGCGCTCGGCGCGGTAGCCGCCGCGAGCGGGCACGCCGCCCAGATGCTCGCGGTCTTGGCCCTCGCGGAGGCCGGGGACAACCTGGTGGCGAGCCCGAACCTCTACGGCGGCACCGTGAACCAGTTCAAGGTGCTCTTAGCCCGGCTCGGGATCGAGGTTCGCTTTGTGTCCCGCGAGGAACGACCGGAGGAGTTCCTCGCCCTGACCGACGAGCGCACCCGGCTTTGGTGGACCGAGGCGATCGGCAACCCCGCCCTCACCATCCCCGAGTTCGACGCCATCGCCGAGGCCGCGCGGAAGGTCGGGGTCGCGTTCTTCGTGGACAACACCTTCGGCATGGGTGGCGCGCTCTTCAACCCGCTGGCCCACGGGGCCGCCGGGGTCATCCACTCGGCGACCAAGTGGATCGGCGGCCACGGAGCGGTGCTCGGCGGAGCGGTGCTTTCAGGGGTTTTCCCCTGGGATAACGGGCGCTACCCCGCCCTCTCTGAGCCGAACCCGAGCTACCACGGCAAGGTCTTCACCGAGGCCTTTGGCGAGGGGGCCTTTCTCGCCCGGGTACGGGCCGACCTGCTACGCGACGCGGGGGCCGCCCTCGGCCCCTTCGAAGCCTTCCTGCTCCTCCTCGGCACCGAGACGTTGATGCTCCGGGCCGAGCGGATCACCGAAAACGCCCGGGCGCTGGCGGAGTGGTTGCGGGAGCACCCCAAGGTGGCTTGGGTCAACTACCCGGGGCTTGAGGATCACCCCCACCGGGACCGGGCCGAGCGCTACTTCGGCGGCCGCCCGGGCGGGGTCTTGACCTTCGGCCCTAGGGGCGGATTCGAGGCGGCCAAGCGCTTCATCGAGCGAGTGCGGCTCGCCAAGCACCTCGCCAACGTGGGCGACGTGCGCACCCTGGTCATCCATCCCGCCTCCACCACCCACAGCCAGCTGGACGCCGACGCCCTGGCCGCCGCCGGAGTGCGGCCGGAGATGGTGCGGGTCTCGGTGGGGATCGAGCACCTCGAGGACCTGAAGGCGGACTTCGACCAGGCGCTGGGAGGCTAGGCATGGGGACCCTGGTCTACGAGGAGTGGGGGGAGCACGAGGCGCTGCTTTTGGTGCCGGAACCCAGGGGCCCCGAGGTCTCCCCGCCCGAGCCCCGCACCGCCCGGGTTTTCCCCGAGGGAATGGCCCTGGAGCTCGGCGGCCACCTTCCCCACGTGGACCTTCGCTACGAGACCTACGGGCGCTACGCCCGCCGGGCGGTGCTCGTCTTTCATGCCCTCTCCGGCTCGGCCCACGTCGCCGGTACCTACGACGACGCCACCTTCGCCCGGCTCTCGCCGTTCGAGCGGGCCTTCGGGCGGCGGGGCTGGTGGAACCCGGTGGTGGCTCCGGGCGGGGCGATCGACACCGAGCGCCGCTTCGTGGTGGCGGCGAACGTCCTCGGCTCCTGCTACGGCAGCACCGGACCGGTGAGTCCGGCCCCCGACGGCCGCCCCTACGGACCCCGCTTTCCCGAGATCACGATCCGCGACATGGTCCGGGCCCAGGCGGCGCTACTAGACCTCCTCGGGGTCGAGGAGGTGGACGTGATCGGGGGCAGCATGGGGGGGATGCAGGCGCTCGAGTTCGCCCTGCTCTTCCCCGAGCGGGTCCGCTCGCTCGTGGTGATCGCCGCTCCCGGCCGTCACGGGCCCTGGGCCCGGGCGCTTTCCGAGCTCGGCCGGCGGGCGGTACTGAGCGACCCCGGGTTTGCGGGCGGCTTCTACTCGAAGCAACCCGTGGGCCTTGCCCTCGCCCGGGCGATCGCGATGGCCGGTTACCGCCACCCAGAGAGCTTCGAGCGCCGCTTTGGAACGGAGCCCGAGAAGGGCCCCAGCTACCTCGACTACCACGGGCGCCGCTTCCTCGAGCGCTTCGACGCCAACACCTACCTCACCCTGCTCCACGCGATGGACCGCCACGACGTCGGCCAGGGCCGGGGCGGGCTGGTGGCGGCCCTGGATCGACTCCGGGGGATTCCCGCGCTCTTCGTGGGTATCGATTCCGACCTGCTCTATCCCGCGGCCGAGGTGAAAAAGCTCGCCGAGCTCGCCGGCGCCGAGTACGCCGAGATCCAAAGCCCCCACGGGCACGATGCCTTCCTCATCGAGCACCGGCAGCTCTCCGCCCTGCTCGCCGCCTTCGGATGGCCCGGGTAGCGAGTAGGGCGACGGGCGCGAGCAGAAGCGCTAGGGGTAGAAGTAACGGGTAGGGCGGGGTGCGGATCGCCTCCACCGGGGCGGGCAGGGTAAGCAGGGCGCCGGCGGGGAAGAGGAGCGTGACCGGCACCTCCTCGCCGGGTTGGTAGCGCCCTCCCGCCAGGCGGATGCGGTAAGGGGTCTTGAGGCCGAAGTTGCTCACTCCGTGGGGGATGGGCACCGCCTCGACCTCGCGGTAGCCCCCCTCGGCAAGGGCCTCGAAAACCCCCCGGGAGCGGTCGGTGCGGACCACCTTGAGCCAGAGGGTGTCGTTCAACGGGTAGCTGACCTGGAGCTCAAGAAAGGTGCCCTCCTTCCCGGTCAGGATCCGGATGTGGTCCACCTCGAGGTCGGAGGTGTGGGCGAGGGCTAAAACCGATAGGAGGACGCAAAGCCCAAGAACCCGCCTCAAAAGCTTCCCCCGTTCGCCAGGATGAACCGGAGGTCCTCGACCATCCGCTCGACCTGGTCGATCTCCTCTTGACCGTAATAAATGCGGATCATCCCCTTGGAGTCCACCAGGGTGACGGTGGCGGTGTGGTCGATGAAACCGCGCTCGTCCCTTTTGGAGTAGACGTAGTACTTTGCCGCCACCTCGGCGATCGCCTCCGGGCTCCCCGAGAGTCCAATGAAGCTCGGGTCGAAGAGCTTGGCGTAGCGGTCGGTGGCGTCGGGGTCGTCGCGCTCGGGGTCCACGGTGATCATCAGCACCCGTAGGTCCCTGGGTTGCCCGAGCGCCCGGTAGATCTCGCCGAGCCGATACATCGTCATGGGGCAGATGTCGGGACAGTGGGTGTACCCGAAGAAAAGAAGGACCACCTGTCCCCGCAGCTCGTGCATGGAAAAGGGGCGGTTTCCAGCCGTATAGAGAGTGAAGTCCGGCGCCGGCTTGGGGTTTTTGAGCACCGTACCCGAGAGGGTGACCCGCGAGCCCCCCTGGTAGGGCACGAGGAGGGCGGCGGCTCCGAGAAAAAGCAGTAAGGTAGCGGTAAGTAGTCGCCCCATCGCGTTCACTATAGCGGCTATAATGCGCTCTGGCGTGAACGCCACGCGTGCCGGAAGGAGGAGAGGATTATGAAGCGTTGGGTAACCCTAAGCCTTGCTGCCCTGGTCTTCGCCGGCTTGGGCCTCGCCCAGGTCCGGGTGGGAATCGCCTTCGACGCCGGCGGCAAGAACGACCGTAGCTTCAACCAGATGGCCTGGGAAGGGGCGACACGAGCCGAGAAGGAATTTGGTATCGAGCTCTTTGACTTCGAACCCAACGACCCCAGCCAGGTGGGGCAGGGCATCCGGGCCTTTGCCGAGGAAGGTTTCGACCTGGTGGTCGGCGTGGGCTTTGCCAACGAGCCGGCGATCACCGCTACCGCCAAGGAGTTCAAGGACGTCAAGTTTGCCGTCATTGACTCGGTGAGCCCGGAGAAGGACAACGTCGCAAGCCTCATCTTCCGCGAGCAGGAGGGCAGCTTCCTGGTGGGCTACATCGCCGGCAAACTCACCCAGACCGGCGTGGTGGGCTTCATCGGCGGCATGGACATCCCGCTTATCCACAAGTTCGAGGCCGGCTATCGGGCCGGGGTCGAGTACGCCTGTCAGGAGGACGGCATCCAGTGCAAGGTGCTGGTGAACTACGTGGGCAACACCCCGCAGGCCTGGAACGACCCGGGCAAGGCGAAGGAGATCGCCGCCGCCCAGACCTCCCAGGGCGCCGACATCATCTACCACGCCTCCGGAGCCTCGGGCCTTGGGCTCATTGACTTTGTCAAGCAGAAGAAGTGCCTGAAGGCGAGCGAGCTTCCCGCCGGCGTGAAGTTCATCCGCGATCCCTTCAAGGAGGTCGCCAGGTACCCCGCCTACGAGAAGGCCTGCAAGGGGGATACCCGGCCGGTCTTCTTCATCGGCGTGGACGCCAACCAGAACTACCTCGGCGATACCGACAACAACCCCGAGACCCTGAACCACGGTCTCACCTCGATGATGAAGCGGGTGGACGTGGCCACCTACGAGGTCATCAAGTCGGTGGTCATGGGCACCTTCAAGGGCGGCATCCACGAGTTCAGCCTCAAGAACGACGGCGTCGGTTACGCGCTGGACGAGTACAACAGGGCCCTGATCCCGAACGCGGTAGAGGAGAAGCTCAAGGACCTCGTGCAGAAGATCGTCAAGGGCGAAATCGAGGTCCCCGCGGGACGTTAAACCTGCGGTAGCGGTTTTGGGCCGGGGCCCGGGGCCCCGGCTTATACTTTGGCCGTGGCTGAGGTCGCGCTCGAGCTCAAGTGCATCACCAAGCGCTACCCCCTGGTGCTCGCCAACGACTGCATCAGCTTCGACGTGCGCTGGGGCGAGGTGCACGCGGTGGTGGGGGAAAACGGTGCGGGCAAAAGTACCTTGATGAAGATCGTTTACGGCATGGTCCGCCCCGACGCGGGGGAGATCTACGTGGACGGCGAGCGGGCGGAGATCCATTCGCCGGCGGATGCGATCCGTCTCGGAATCGGCATGGTCCACCAGCACTTCATGCTGGTGGAGGTCTTTACCGTGCTCGAGAACATCGTGCTCGGGGGGGAGCCGAGGCGAGGGCACGCGCTGGATTTGGAGACCGCGCGGCGCGAGGTGGCCGCGCTCCTCGAAGAGATCGGATTCGAGCTCGACCTCGACGCCAAAATCGAGGATCTTCCGGTAGGTCTCCAGCAGCGGGTGGAGATTCTAAAAACCCTTTACCGCAAGGCCCGGATCCTGATCCTCGACGAACCCACCGCGGTGCTCACCCCGCAGGAAGCCTCCGAGCTGTTCCGCTTCCTCCGGGAGTTCGTGGCCCGGGGGAATACCGTGATCTTCATCAGCCACAAGCTCGCCGAGGTGATGGAGGTCTCCGACCGGGTCACCGTGATCCGGGACGGGAAGGTTGTGGGGACCGTCGAAACGCCCAAAACCTCGGTCGAGGAGCTCGCGCGGATGATGGTGGGGCGGGAGGTCATCCTCACGGTGGAAAAGCGCCCCTCGAAGCCCGGCGAGCCCCTTTTGGTGGTGGAGGACCTCTGGGTCGAGGAGGCGGGGAAGAAACCCCGGGTGGCCGGGGTGGGCCTCGAGGTCCGGGCCGGCG
>JALSJG010000249.1 GCA_026989475.1 Thermaceae bacterium
GGATCCGTTCCTCGGCGAGCCGGGTGGCGAGGGCGATGAGCTTCCGGGTGCGCTCTTTCTTGACCGGATGGGGGACCTGAGGGAGCCGGGCCGCGCGGGTGCCGGGGCGGGGGGTGTAGGTGAAGACGTGGACGCGGGCGGGCTTGAGCTCCTCGAGCACCTCCACCGTCGCCTCGAAGTCGGCCTCGCTCTCGGTGGGCAGGCCGGCGATCACGTCGGTGGTGAGGGCGAACTCGGGGATCCTTTCGTAGGCGAGGTGGACGATCCGGCGGTACTCCTCGAGGCTGTAGCGCCGGTTCATGAGCTTAAGAAGCCGCTCCGAGCCGGTCTGCAGCGAGAGGTGGAGGTGGGGGCGGGCGGCCGGGGCGTGGCGGGCGAGGGTCTCGATGAGGCGTTCGTCGGTGTCCTCGGGCTCGATGGAGGAAAGCCGCACGTAGGCTCCGAGCGCGCGCAGGTCCTCGACCAGGCCGGCAAGGCCCCGGGGGTGGCCATTGTACGAGCCGAGCCGCACCCCGGTGAGGACGAGCTCCCTGACCCCCTGGCGGAGCAGGGCCTCGGCCTCTTTAAGGGCGTCCTCGGCGGGGCGGGAACGTTCCCGGCCCCGGAGTTTCGGGATGATGCAGTAGGCGCAGCCGGCGTTGCAGCCGTCCTGGACCTTGAGGAAGGCCCGCACCCGGCTGTTTAAGAGGTAGCGCTCGGGGCTTCCCCAAAGCGCGGGGGGCGGGGTGGTGAGGGGGTCTTGCGTCCCGGTAAGGGCCGCCCGGATGAGCTCGACGATCTGGGGTTTTTGGTCGTTGGGGACGACGAGATCGGCGCCAAGGGCGCGGGCGGTCTCGGGGTCCCGGGAGACGAAGCAGCCGCTGACCACCAGGAGGGCGTCGGGGTGCTCCCGGCGCGCCCGGCGCACTTCGGCGCGGGTCTTGGCCTCGGCGGTGGTGGTCACCGCGCAGGTGTTGATGAAGACGAGCTCCGCCCCGCTTTCCACCAGCTCAACCTCGCCCAGGCCACCGAGGAGCGCCTCGGTCTCGGCGAGGTTGACCTTGCAGCCGAGGGATTTCGCGGCCACCCGCATCGCCGGACCATTCTTCCATAAAGGCCTTTTTTGAGCTGTGTTCCGGCGTACCATGGGGAGATGATCGAGCTAGCGGACGTCTACGCCGCCTGGCGCCGGATCCGGCCCCACCTGCACGAGACCCCGGTGGTGACCTCGAGAAAGCTCGACGCCGAGACCGGGAAAAGCCTCTACTTCAAGGCCGAGCCCTTTCAGAAGACCGGGAGTTTTAAGGCCCGGGGCGCGCTCAATAAGGCGCTCCTCTTGAAGCGCCCCCGGGGGCTCGTCGCCGCTTCCTCGGGGAACCACGCCCAGGGGGTGGCCTTTGCCGCCCGGGTGCTCGGCGTGCCGGCGGTGATCGTGATGCCCGAGGACACGGTTTGGGTGAAACATGAGGCGGTCCGCGCCTACGGGGCCGAGCTCGTCACCGAAGGGGTGACGGTGGAAAACCGCGAGCGACTCGCGCGAAGGATCGCCGAGGAGCGGGGCTTTTCCTTCATCCATCCCTTCGACGACGAGGCGGTGATGGCGGGGCAGGGGACGCTTGGGCTCGAGCTCATGTCCCAAACCCCG
>JALSJG010000250.1 GCA_026989475.1 Thermaceae bacterium
CCTCGATGCCCCGGGCTACACCCTCAAGGTCGAGGGGCTCGGGAGCTTCGAGGGCACGTCCGGGATCCGCTTTCGCTTTTTTGGCCGCGGCCAGGACCGGGTCTACTACCGCCAGGTGGGTTCCTTCGGGGTGAAGCTCCTTGGCTACGAGGAGAAGATCACGCTTAGCCGGCTTGAGTTCGACCCGCCTTTCCTCGAGTACCCGCCCGGGGACCTGCTCGCGGTGGGCTATCGCTGGGGCGGGCGCACGCGGGTGCGGAGCTTTTTCGTGCTCCCGAGCGGGGTGGAGAAGCAGACCGAGATGGCGCTCGACTACCGCTTCGAGGTGCTCGACCGCCGCCGGGTCGAGGTGCCGGCGGGCAGCTTCGAGGCCTACATCATCCGCTTTTCAGCGCAAAGCGGAAAGGAGTCGGTGGAGTCCGAGCTCTGGTTCGTTCCCCACGTGGGCGAGGTGCGCACCCGCGAGGGGCTCTTGCTCGTCGGGAAGAACTTCTAGGGGAGCCGTGATGCTGCTCGATCGCATTCAGGGACCCGAGGACGTAAAGCGCCTTTCCGGGGAGGAGCTTCTTCAGCTCGTCGAGGAGCTCCGGAGCGAGATCATCCGGGTCACCGCCAGGACCGGCGGCCACCTTGCCTCCTCGCTGGGGGCGGTGGAGCTGATCGTCGCCCTGCACCGGGTCTTCCACTCGCCCAAGGACCGCGTCCTCTTCGACGTGGGCCACCAGGCCTACGCCCACAAGCTCCTCACGGGCCGGCGCGATCGCTTCGAGACCCTGCGCCAGGAGGGCGGGATCGCGGGCTTCACCAAGGTGAGCGAGTCGCCCCACGACGCGATCACCGTGGGGCACGCCTCCACCAGCCTGGCCAACGCCCTCGGCATGGCGCTGGCCCGCGACGTCCGGGGCGAGGACCACAAGATCGTGGTGGTGATCGGCGACGGCGCCCTCACCGGGGGGATGGCGCTCGCCGCCCTCAACAAGATCGGCGAGCTCGGCAAGGACATGCTGATCATCCTGAACGACAACGAGATGTCCATCAGCCCGAACGTGGGGGCGCTGAACCGCTACTTCCGGAGCCTCCAGGTCCAGCGCTGGCTGCAGGACGCGGAGGAGCGGGGCAAGCGGGTGCTCGAGAAGATCTCCCCCCGGCTCTACGAGCTCGCCGACCGCGCGAAGGAGGCGGCCAAACTCCTCGTCCACCAGGAGAACCCCTTCTACGCTTGGCGCATCCGCTACGTGGGGCCGGTGGACGGGCACGACTTAAAGGGCCTCATCTACCTTCTCGACCACCTCAAGGACCTTAAAGGGCCGACCCTCTTGCACATCGTCACCAAGAAGGGCCACGGCTACAAGCTCGCCGAGGAGGACCCGGTCAAGTGGCACGGGGTCGGGCCTTTTGACCCCAAGGCGCCGCCGAAATCGGGGAAGGGATACACCTGGTCGCTGGCCTTCGGCGACGCCTTGATCGAGCTCGCGGAAAAGGACGAGCGGATCTTCGCCATCACCCCGGCGATGCGGGAGGGCTCGGGGCTCACCGAGTATGCCGAGCGCTTCCCCGATCGCTACGTGGACGTCGGCATCGCCGAGGACGTGGCGGTGACCACCGGGGCGGGCCTCGCCCTCGCCGGGATGCGGCCGGTGGTGGCGATCTACTCCACCTTTCTGCAGCGGGCGGTGGACCAGGTGATCCACGACGTGGCGATCGAGAACCTGAACGTGATCTTCGCCATCGACCGTGCCGGGCTGGTGGGGGCCGACGGGCCCACCCACCACGGGGTCTTCGACCTCGCCATCCTGCGCGCCGTTCCCAACCTCAAGATCCTCGCCCCCAAGGACGCCGCCGAGCTCCGGGCGATGCTGAAGGCGGCCTTGGAAGTCGGTGGCCCGGTGGCGATCCGCTACCCCCGGGCCAAGGTGGCGCCGGTCGCGCCCGGAACCTGGCCGGAGATCGCCTGGGGTACCTGGGAGGTCTTGAAGGAAGGGAGCGAGGTCATGATCCTCGCTTTCGGAAAGACCCTGGAGTACGCCCTTTCCGCCGCCGGCGAGGACCCCCGGGTAGGGGTGGTAAACGCCCGGTTTATAAAGCCCCTCGACGAGGCGATGCTCGAGCGCCTCGTGCGCGAGGGGAAAAAAATCCTTACCGTGGAGGATCACCAGCTCGCCGGGGGGTTTGGCTCGGCGGTGCTCGAGGCGCTTGAGAAGATGGGCCTCGGGGCCGAGGTCAAGCGGCTCGGCCTCCCCGACCGCTTCACCGAGCAGGGCAAGATCGAGTCGCTCCACGAAAAGGCGGGGATCGGGCCCGAAGGCATCCGCCGGGCCCTTGCCGAGTGGGGCCTCGCCCTTGCGCCCACCGGCAGGACCGCCTAGCGAATGGCGCGCATACTCGCGCCGATTCTAGTTCTTTCAACCCTGGCCTTCGGCCGGGTGGCGCTACCCGACTTCGCCGCCCCCGAGGGACTTGCCCCGCTTGCCCGGGCACTCCCGGTGGCGCTCGCCTCCCGGCTGGTCGCCGCCGGCGAGCGGGTGCACCTGCTAGGGGTTACTCTCCGCCCCGAGGAAGCAAAGACCCTGCTCGTCGCGGGTTACGACGAGGTCATCCTGGGCGAGGTGGTCAAGCTCGGGGGTGCGCTCGCGGCGATCGCCCGCCGCTACCGGTTGGAGGCGGGGGCGCCCGTGCTGGCGGGCACCGCCACCCTGACCGCGGCGAGCCCGAGCCGCCTGCTCGAGGAGGCCGGTCGCCTTCTCGCCCAGCTCTACGCCGATCGGCCCGCCTTCACCTCGGGGGCGCTCGCTCACCTCCTGGTCGTCCCCGGCCACCTCAAGCTCCCCCTCGGGGGCCGGCGGAAGCTCTTGGTCTACGCCCTCGACGAGGAGGGGCGGGAGCTTGCCGGCGTGCGCCCGGTCTTCCAGGTGGAGGACCCCGGGGTCGCCCGGGTGAACGAGCGGGGCGAGGTGGTGGCGGTGGCCCCCGGCGAGACCCGGGTCTGGGTGCAGGCGGTGGGGGTTCCGGGGGCCGGCCGGGTCCAGGCCGAGGCCCGGGTGGTGGTGACCCCGCCCGCCTTCGGGCTCCGGCTCGGGGGGGTGGCATTGGGGGAGCGCCCGGCGTTTCCCGGCTGGATCCGGTTGGGGCTCAGGCTTTCCTCCTCCGGCGGGGCCCCGCCCACCTACTCCGGCGCCACCAATGTCGCCGAGGCCTCCCAAAACCCCCTCGATTACCTCGCCGGATTCTTCGCCGGCATCGTCACCGGCGGCCAGCTCACCGCCGCCCTCGACTACGAGCTGGGCTCGAGCCTGCTCTTTCACCTCGAGGCCTACCAGCGCACCCTCACCGGCTACTTCGGGGCCGGCCTCGGCTTCGCTACCCCCACCGCCCCCAGTGGGCTCCAAGGGGTGAGTCTCAGGCTTGTGCTCGGGAGCTACCTGCTCGGTACCCGCTATCCCCTGGAGGCGGTGGGGGAGGCGGTCTTTCCCACCGCCGAGGGCCGGCGGCCGGAGCTTAGGCTCGCCTTCGCGTTCGGGCTCGACCTCTACCCTTGAAAAAAAGGCGGGGGCGCCTGCCCCCGCCCGGGTGCGTTTCGGGCTTAGCGGGCGTGCTCCACCGCCCGGGTCTCCCGCACCACGGTGACCTGGACCTCGCCGGGGTATTCCATGTCGCGCTCGATGCGGCGGGCGATCTCCCGGGCGAGGAGGGCGGCTTTTTGGTCGGTGACCCGGTTCGGCTCGACGATCACCCGGACCTCCCGCCCCGCTTGGACCGCGAAGGCCTGCTCGACGCCGGGGAAGCTGGTGGCGATCTTCTCGAGCTGCTCGAGCCGCTTGATGTATTCCTCGAGGCTTTCCCGCCGGGCGCCGGGCCGGGCCGCGCTCACCGCGTCGGCGGCGGCGACCAGTACGGCGTAGGGGGTCTCGGCGTTTTCCGGGTCGTGGTGGTGGGCGATCGCGTCCAGGACCTCCTTGCCCTCGCCGAAGCGCTTGGCGAGCTGGAGGCCGATCTCGACGTGAGAGCCCTCGATCTCCCGGTCCACGCTTTTGCCGATGTCGTGGAGCAGGCCCGCGCGGCGGGCGATCGCGGGATCGTAGCCGAGCTCGGCGGCGAGGATTCCGGCGACGTGAGCCACCTGGATCGAGTGGGCGAGCACGTTCTGCCCGTAGGAGGTGCGGAAGTGCAGCCGGCCGAGGAGCTGGATGAGGCCGGGCTTGAGCCCCACCACCCCGGCCTCGAGCGCGGCCTCCTCGCCGCGCTCGTAGAGGAAGTGCTTCATCTCCTCCTTGGCTTTTTCCACCACCTCCTCGATCCGGGTGGGGTTGATGCGCCCGTCGGCGACCAGCTCCTCGAGCGCCATCCGGGCGATCTCCCGCCGCAAGGGGTTGAAGGAGGAGAGGATCACCGCCTCGGGGGTGTCGTCGATGATCAGATCCACCCCGGTGAGCGCCTCGAAGGCCCGGATGTTCCGCCCCTCGCGGCCGATGATCCGCCCCTTCATCGCGTCGGAGGGAATGGGGACCACGCTCACCGCGAGCTGGCTCGCCACCTCCGAGGCCTGGCGCTGGATCGCCTGGGCGAGGATCTCGGCGGCTTTCTTTTTGGCCTCGAGTCGGGCTTTCTCCATCGCCGCCTTGACCTTGAGCGCCCGCTCCTCCTCGAGCTCGGCCTCGAGCTTCTCAAAGAGCCGCTTGGTGGCCTCCTCCCGGGTGAGGCCGGCGACCTCCTCGAGCTTGAGCTCGATCTCGCGCTCCTTTTCCTTGAGGTGCTCCTCCCAGGCCTTGAGTTCCTCCTCCTTGGCCGAGAGCTTCTCCTCGAGCTCATCCAGCCTCGCCGCCCGGGCGTCGAGCTGCTCCCCCCGGCGGACCAGGCGCTCGTCGAGTTTTTTGAGCTCCTCGCGCTCGCGCCTTAAGTCCTCCCAGGCGGCCTCGAGCCGGCGCCTTTCCTTTTCAAGCTCGGCGCGTTCGCGCTCGAGCTCGGCGAGCAGGCGCTCGCGCTCCCGGGTGGCCTCCTCGGCGAGGCGCACCCGCTCTTTCTCGAGTTCGGCCTCGATTCGGGCCCGCTCCTCCTTAAGCCGGGCCTCGATCTCGGCGAGGCGAGCCTTCGCCTCGGCCTCGGCCTCGGCCTTGAGCTCGCGGACCTCGGCGCGGGCGGCCTCGAGCACCTCCCGCGCCTCCCGCTTCGCCTCCTCGACGACGCGCCTTGCTTCCTCCTCGGCGGCGCGGCGGAGCTCCTCGCCGGCCGCCGGGCTGGCGGCCGGACCCCGGCGGAGGAGGACGATGAGCCCGCCCGAGAGCAGGACGAGGAGGACGATGAGCAGGACCTCGGTAAGCCCCACGGCGCCCTCCTAGGCCTCGGCGGACTCCGCCGCCTCCGGAGCGATGCCCGCGCGCTTTAAGACCTCGGCCCGGATCTCCTCGGCGAGCTCGGGGTGCTCGCGCAGGTACTCGGCGGCCCGCTCCTTGCCCTGGCCGAGCCTGAGGTCGCCGTAGGAGAGCCAGGAGCCGGCCTTGTCGATCACCCCCTGGTCCACCGCTACCGTGACCAGGTCGGCCATGGGGTCGATGCCGCGGCCGAAGTAGAGCTCGAGCTCCACCTCTTTAAAGGGCGGGGCCAGCTTGTTCTTGGTCACCTTGACCTTGACCCGGTTGCCGATGGCGGTGTCCTTTTTCTTGATCGGCTGACCCACCCGGCGCACGTCGAGGCGGATCGAGGCGTAGAACTTGAGCGCCCGGCCCCCCGGGGTCGTCTCGGGGTTGCCGTACATCACCCCCACCTTCTCCCGGAGCTGGTTGATGAAGATGGCGGCGGTATTGGATTTCGCCAGCACGGCGGTGAGCTTCCTAAGCGCCTGGCTCATCAGCCGGGCTTGCAGCCCCACGTGGGCGTCCCCCATCTCGCCCTCGATCTCGGCCGCCGGCACGAGCGCCGCCACCGAGTCCACCACGATCACGTCCACCGCCCCCGAGCGCACCAGGAGCTCGGCGATCTCGAGCGCCTGCTCCCCGGTGTCGGGCTGGCTGATCAAAAGGTCGTCGGTGTCCACCCCGAGCGCTTGGGCGTAGTTCGGGTCGAGGGCGTGCTCGGCGTCGATGAAGGCGGCGACCCCGCCCCGGCGCTGGGCCTGGGCGATCACGTGCAGGGCAAGGGTGGTCTTTCCGCCCGACTCGGGACCGTAGATCTCGGTGATCCGGCCCCGTGGGATCCCACCGATGCCCAGCGCCACGTCAAGGGCGAGGCTTCCCGTGGGGATCACCTCCACCTTCTGCCGAGGGGCCTCGCCCAGGCGCATGATCGCCCCGGTTCCAAACTTCTTCTCGATCGTCTTCAGCGTGCTTTCCAGCACCTTTTGCCGTTCCTTGTCCGTTTCCACGTTCCTCACGCTCCTTTAAGCGGGAAGGTCGCGATCCTCTCGTAGTGGGGTCCCCGGGGGGAAAGCCGCGAGCGCACCAGGCTTATCCGGTCCACCGGGAAGGTGAGGTCGAAGACCACCGGCGGCATCCGGGGCGCCGGCCCCTTCTTGCGGGCGAGGGTGATGTGGGGCTTGAACGCCTTGGCGTCGTTGAACTCCGGGAGGCTTTCCCGGAGCCGGGTCGCCAGCGCCTCGAACCCTTCCCCCTCGGCCTTGGCGAACCAGACCCGGGGGCTTCCCGCCTCGGGAAAGTGTCCCGTTCCCCGGATGCGGGCGGTGAAGGCGGGGACGCTCCCGGCGATGTCGCGCCCGATCCCCTCGAGCTCCCCGAGCCGCTCCTCGGGCACCTCGCCCAGGAAGAGCAGGGTCACGTGCATCTGGTGGGGAGGGACCGGCTTCCACCTGCCCACGAGATTCCTCTGGGCCTCGGCGAGCTTTTTTGCGATCTCCTCAGGCACGAAGACGGCGTAAAAAAGCCTCATGCTTCGCTCCAGAAGTAGGCGAGCGCGGCGTAAGCTGCTCGCAGACGCACCCGCTCGCGCCCCTGATCGGGGAAGCGGTAAGCCCTTGCCTGCGCGCCGCGATCGGTGGCCAGACCCACGAACACGGTCCCCACGGGGTGGCCCTCCAGCGCTTCGGGGCCGGCCACCCCGGTGACGGCGAGGCCAAAGTCGGCGTCGAGCAGGCGGCGGGCAGCCTCGGCCATGGCGCGCGCGGTAGGCGCGCTCACCTGGCCGTGGGCCAAAAGCACCTCCTCGGGCACGCCGAACCGCACCTTCGCCTCACGGGTATACGATACCATACCCCCCCTAAAGGTTTTTGAGGCCCCGGGCACGTCGGTGAGGAGCTCGGCTACGAGACCCCCGGTCACCGACTCCATCACCGCGAGGGTTTTCCCCTCGGCGGCGAGCCGGCGGTGGACCAGGCCGGCGAGGGTGTCCTCGTCCTCACCCCAGATTTTCCCCTTGAGTTTTTTGCGGATCTTCTTGACCAGGTCCTCGTCGTGGGCCACGAGCTCCACCCCCCAGGGCTTTGCGTAGCTCCCCACCTCGGCGAAAAGGGGCCCGAGGATCTCCG
>JALSJG010000251.1 GCA_026989475.1 Thermaceae bacterium
TCGAGCTCCACCCGGCCGAGCGCCGCCCGCATCACCTCGGCGGAGAGGTCCACCGGGTGGACGGTGGCGAGCGCCCCGTTCTTCTTGCCCCGGGCCACGGGGCTCCGAACCGCGCTTACGATGACGGCTTCGCGCATACCTGCCTCCTAGTTCCGAATCGGCTTGCCGGTCTTCAACACGGCAAGCACCCGCTCGAGGGTTTTCTTGGTTCCGGCGAGCTTCAGGAAGGCCTCGCGCTCGAGGTCCAAAATCTCCTCCTCGCCCACCTCGCGCGGCGGCCCGTCGCCGCCCGAGAGGACGTAGGCGAGCTCGTGGGCGATCTTGACCTCGTGGTCGGTGATCTGCCCCGCCTCCCTGAACTGCCAGATCGCATACTTCAGGTTGCCGAAGGCCTCCTTGCCGAGCACGCGAATGCGGCGGTAGCCCCGCACCGGGGGCACGTAGTTCTCGGCGAGGTGAAGGACCGCCGCTTTCGCCCGGCCGATCAACCGGTCGCGGCTCATGACGATCTCGTCGCTTGGGCGCAGGTATCCGAGCTTTTTCGCCTCCAGCGCGCTCGTCGAGGTCTTGGCCATGGCGATCGTCTCGAAGGCACGGCGCACGGCGGCGAAGGGATCGGCCTCGCCGTAAGGGGCGAGCTCCTCGCTGAAGCGGAAGAGGAGCTCCTTGGTGCCACCACCGGCGGGGATCAGCCCCACGCCCACCTCGACGAGCCCCATGTAGAGCTCGGCGTGGGCCACCACCCCATCGGCGTGAAGGGTGTACTCGGCGCCGCCGCCCAGGGTGAGCCCAGCGGGCGCCACCACCACCGGGAAGGGCGCGTATTTGAGCCCCATTGTGGCCCGTTGGAAGGTGCGCACGGCGAGGTCGAGCTCGTCCCAGTCGCCCTCCTGGATGAGCATGGCGATGAGCCCCAGGTTGGCGCCGGCCGAGAAGGTGCGGGGGTCGTCGTTCCCTACAACCAGGCCCACGAGGCCTTCCTTCTCGATGTACCGAAGGGCCCAATCGGTGAGCGAGAGGACGCCCTCGCCGATCGCGTTCATCTTGCCCCGGAACTCAAGGAGGAGCACCCCGTCGCCCAAGTCCAAGAGGGCCGCTTCCTTGTTCTCCTTGACCACGCGGCCCGCTTCGTGAAGCTCGGCGAGGGCGATCTGGCCGGGAACCGGGGGCACCGGGGCGTAGCCGCCCTCGAAGGTGAGGTAAAGCTTCCTGCCACCCTCTTTCTTGTAAAAATTACCTTCGGCTTCTTCGAGCAGTGCCGGCGCACCGAGGCCGAACTCCTCGAAAAGCGCCCCCACGCGGTCGAGCCCCACCGCGTCCATCTGCTCGAAGGGCCCCATCTCGAAGCCAAAGCCCCAGCGCATCGCCCGGTCCACGCTCACCAGGTCGTAGGCGATCTCGGGGGCCCTTTCGAGGACGTGGTGGCTGGTGAGGGCGAAGAACTTCCGCATGAAGGGGCCGTAGGGGTCGGGGAGCTCGAGCACCTTCTTTAGCCGCTCGGAAAGCGGCCGGTCCTTGATCTCGGAAAATCCCGGAATCCTAGGCTTTACCCGCGGGCGGTACTCGAGGGTCTTGGGATCGAGGGCGTAGATCTCCTGGCCCTCTTTCTTGTAAAAACCGGCCTTGGTCTTCTCGCCGAGCCGGCCCATCTCGACGAGCTTTTTCACCCACTCGGGGAGGGCGAAGTCCTCACCGGTGGCTTCCGCAAGCTCGCCCGCGACGAATAGAAGCACGTCGAGGCCGGTGAGGTCGGCGGTACGGAAGATCGCGCTCTTCGGCCGGCCGGTGAGGGGGCCAAGGAGGGTGTCCACCTCCTCGATCGAAAGCCCGTACTCCTCCATCAGCCGCACCGCCTGGACCATGCCGTAGACGCCGAGGCGGTTTGCGATGAATCCAGGCACGTCCTTCGCCCGCACCACGCCCTTGCCCAGGACCCGGTCAGCGAAGGACTCCATCGCCCGGACGACCTCGGGGTCGGTCTCTTCGCCCGGGATGATCTCTAAAAGGTGCAAATAGCGGGGCGGGTTGAAGAAGTGGGTCCCGAGAAAGCGCTTTTTAAAATCCTCGCTCCGTCCCTCGGTGAGCACCTTCATGGGAATGCCCGAGGTGTTCGAGGAGACGATCGCGCCCGGTTTCAGGACCTTCTCGAGCCGAGCGAAGAGCTCCTGCTTGGGAGCGGGTTTTTCGATGATCGCCTCGACGACCCAGTCCGCATCCTTGAGCTTTTCCAGGTCGTCCTCGGTGTTCCCGATCTCGATCAGGCGGGCCCGAACGGGATCCATGAATGCGGCCGGGCGCGCCTTCAAGGCCCGCTCCAGGCCCTTTTTCACGATGGCGTTTCGGTCCTGCCCCTCAGCGGGGATGTCGAGGAGGACCACCGGGATCCCGGCGCTGGCGGCAAGGGCGGCAATCCCCGCCCCCATCGTCCCCGCGCCGACGACGCCGATCTTTTTGATGCGCATGCCCACCTCCTTATACCGAGTATAAATTTATACCGCGTAGAGCCTCGAGGGCAACCCGCGACCAGCCCTCGAGCTCCCCAGCCTCCGCTTCCACTTGGGCGAGGGGCACGAGCTCCCCGGAGAGCTTTTCCGCTTCCCGCACCACCGGCTTTCGGTCGGGGACCACCAGGTAGAGCACCCCGACGTGCACCCGCTCGACCGGGGTGGCGTCGGTGAGGATCAGCCCCAGGCGGCGCAGGCGCCTCGCCCGCACCCCGGCCTCTTCGAAGAGCTCGCGGTAGAGCGCCCAGGTGACGGGCTCGCGGCAGAGGTCCTCGGGGTTCACGTGGCCGCCAACTCCGATCGACTTCCGGCCGACCAGGCGCTTTTCTCCTCCCCTCGGCTCGCGCCGCATGCGCCAGACCCTCCCTTCAAAGAGGAGTACCGCGTAGGGAATCGGCTGGCGGAAGCGCTCGTCCTCCTCGACGCGCGCCCGGGGGTAAAACGCCCCCTCCCGGTTGATCCGCTCCCAAAGCGCGGCGTCGAGCGGCCGCAGCCGGCCGGAGGGCGGGGGGAGGCGGCTCGCCTCCAGTGCGTAGACCAGTTCCACGGGTTCAAGGTACCCCGGGGAAAAAGCGTTATACTAGACCCGGTAAAAACTTATACCGAGGTTAAAGCGCTAGACTCGGTGGCAAAACCCAAGGAGGTTCGCGATGGATCGGCCCTGGTACGCCCACTACGACCCCGGTGTCCCCCACGAGGTGGACTACCCGAAAAAGCCCCTCTATCACCTCCTACAAGCCTCAGCCGAGCGCTTCCCGGATCATCTCGCGGTGGACTTCCTCGGCCGCCGCATCCGCTACCGGGAACTCTGGCAGGGTACCCGGCGCTTCGCCCGGGCGCTTCAAGACCTGGGCCTCAATCCCGGGGACCGGGTGGCGGTGATGCTCCCCAACAGCCCCCAGTTCCTGATCGCTTTCTACGGCACCCTGCTCGCGGGCGGGGTGCTGGTGAACACCAACCCCCTCTACACCGCCCACGAGCTCGCCCAACAGCTCCGGGACTCGGGGGCGCGTTTTCTCGTCATGCTCGACCTGCTCTGGCCCCGCTTCGCCGAGGTGGAGGGCGAGGTGCCCCCCGAGTTCGTGATCACGACCGGAATCCAAGACGCCCTTCCCTTCCCCAAAAACCTCCTCTTCCCCTTGAAGATGAAGCGGGAGGGAAAGTGGGTTGAACTTCCCGAACACCCAAAGCGCCGCGATTGGAAGACCCTTCTGCGGAACACCCCACCCGAGCCGGCCCCCGCTGAACCCGAGATCGACGAGCTCGCGCTGCTGCAATACACCGGCGGCACCACCGGTACCCCCAAGGGAGCGATGCTCACCCACCGGAACCTGATGGCTAACGTCCATCAGGTGCTCGCCTGGGCGCCCGGGCTGGAACCGGGACGCGAGGTCATGCTCGCGGTGCTCCCCTTCTTCCACGTCTACGGGATGACCGTCTCGATGAACTTCGGCATCGCCCTCGCAGCGAAACTGGTGCTCCTGCCGCGTTTCGAGATCAAGCAGGTGATCGAGGCGATCGAACGCCACAGGGTGACGCTCTTCCCCGGCGTGCCCACGATGTACGTCGCCTTCAATACCTTCCCCGGAATCGAAAAACGCAACATCCGATCGGTCAAGGTCTGCATCTCGGGGGCGGCGCCCTTGCCCGTCGAGGTCGCCGAGCGCTTTGAAAAGCTCACCGGAGCGAAGCTGGTCGAGGGATACGGGCTCTCGGAGGCCGCCCCGGTGACCCACTGCAACCCCATCTACGGCAAGCGCAAGAAGGGCTCGATCGGGCTTCCGCTCCCCAGCGTGGACGCGAAGGTCGTGGACCCCGAGCTCCGCCCCTTGCCTCCTGGGGAAGCCGGGGAGCTCGCGGTAGCGGGCCCGAACGTGATGAGGGGCTACTGGAACCGGCCCGAGGAGTCCGCGGCAACGCTCCGGGAGGGCTGGCTTTTGACCGGGGACATCGCCCGCATGGACGAGGAGGGGTACTTCTACATCGTCGACCGCAAGAAGGACATGATCATCGCCGGCGGCTACAACATCTACCCCCGGGAGGTCGAGGAGGTGCTCTACCAGCACGAGGCGGTGCGGGAGGCGGCGGTGGCCGGCGTGCCCGACCCCTACCGCGGCGAGACGGTGAAGGCCTTCGTTGTCCTCAAAGACGAGTACAAGGGCAAGGTGACCGAGAAAGACCTGGAGGCTTTCGTGCGCGAGCGGCTCGCCGCCTACAAGGTACCCGATCTCTGGGAGTTTCGCGACGAGCTCCCGAAGACCGCGGTGGGCAAGATCCTGAGGCGGAGGCTGCGGGAGGAGGAGATCAAAAAGCGGAGCGAGGGCGAGTAGACTAACCCCATGACCGCGCGAGGCCAGATCGCCGTCGGCGGGCTTGGAGTATTCCTCGTCTTACTCCTTGCCTGGGTAGCGGCGGGGATCCGCATCGTGGACAACCGCCACGTCGGCTGCCGGATCCGGCTCGGCCAGATTCAAACGAACGAGACCTCGCCCGGGGTCCACTGGGTGATGGTGCCGATCGAGTCCCTGGCCACGGTTCCGATCCATACCCGCATCCTCGACTACAAGGGGGTCGAGGTCTTAGCCAAGGACGGACTCCGGATCCACATGGACATCACCGTGGGCTACAAGATCAAGTCCCAGATGGCCTGCGACGCCTACCTGCAGTACACCGAGATCGAGCGGGGCCTCGTCGTCCCCGAGATCCGCTCGGCGCTCAGGAAGGTGGCCTCCCGGTTTCACTCCACCCAGTACTACGAAAAGCGCTCGGAGGTGGACGCAAAGATCGTGATGGCGCTGGAAGAGCTCAAAAACCCCTACTTCGAGATCGTGCAGGTGAACATCCGCAACGTGGTGCTGCCCGACTCGGTGGTCGAGGCGATCCAGCGGAAGATCGTCGCCAAGCAGGAGGCGGAGCGGATGCAGTTCGTGCTCGAGCGCGAGAAGAAGGAGGCCGAGCGCAAGAAGATCGAGGCCCAGGGCATCGCCGAGGCGAACCGCCTGATCGCGGGCTCGCTCACCGAGAACTACCTCAAGTGGTACCAGATCCAGGCGATCAAGGAGCTCGGGCAGGCCCCCTCCAATACCTTTATGATCGTTCCCTACGATTCCGGGCTCTTCCCCATTCCGACCTATCCGCTGCCCGGGGGTAAGAAGTAGGATGCGCTCGCCCTGGGCCAAGCTCCAAGGCGTCGAGCGGGTGGTGCTATACCCACCTCCCGGGCCCGTGGTGGCCGAGATCCGGGTCCCGGGCTCGAAAAGTGCCACGAACCGCGCTCTCCTGCTCGCGGGCTTCGCAAAGGGCCCCTCGAGGCTCTTCGGAATCCTGAAGAGCGACGACGCCTATTGGGCGACCGAGGCGCTTAGAAGCCTAGGCATCGAGGTTCGGGTCGAGGGTGAGACCGCCTGGGTCGAGGGCGGTGGACCGAAGAGGCGGGAGGCTGAGGTCTTCGTGGGCTCGGCGGGGACGCTCGCCCGCTTTCTTACCGCGATGCTCGCCTTCACCCCGGGCCGCTGGACCCTCCGGGCCAGCCCCCAGATGCAGCGGAGGCCGATCGCGCCGCTCCTCGACGCGCTCAAGACCCTGGGCGTGGGCGTTTCCTACCTCGAGGAGGAGGGGCGCTTCCCCTTCGCGCTGGAGGGCAGGAAGGTTCCAGGAGGCGAGGTGCGGATCTCGGGGGCGACCTCGAGCCAGTTCGTAAGCGCCCTCCTGCTCGCCGGGGCGCTCTCGGAAGGACCGCTCTTCGTCCGAGTCGAGGGAGGCATCGTCCAGCCCGACTACGTGCGCATCACCGCCCGGATGATGGAAGCCTTCGGGGCCCGGGTGCGGGAGGAAAAGGAGGACTTTCGCGTCTTGCCCACCGGCTACCGAGGGCGGGACATAGAGCTCGAAGCCGACGCCTCGAGCGCCGCCTACTTCTTCGCCCTGGCGGCCGCGAGCGGGGGCCGGGTACGGGTCCTGAACCTAGGGAGCGAGACCCTCCAGCCCGACCTTGGCTTTGTGGACGTGCTCGCGCGGATGGGCGCGGAAGTGAAAAAGACGAAGACCGCGACCGAGGTCAAGGG
>JALSJG010000252.1 GCA_026989475.1 Thermaceae bacterium
CACCCGCCGCTTGAAGCGCTTCCCGAAAACGCCACCCTGGTGGTCCTGGACTCGGGCGACAAGGACCGGGCGGTGGGGGCGCCGGTGGAGGGGTTCGTGATCAACATCGACCACCACGGGTCGAACTCCCGCTTCGGGCAGATCCACGTGGTCGACCCCACCAAGCCGGCGGCGGCGATGATGGTGAAGGATCTGATCGATCTCCTCGGCGTCGCGTGGGATGCCGAGATCGCCACCCCGGTGCTCACCGGGATCATGACCGATACCGGGTTTTTCAAAAACTCGAACACCACCCCGGAGGTCTTCGAGACCGCCGCCGAGCTCGTGGGCTATGGGGTGAAGTACGCCGAGCTCGCCGACCGGCTCTCCTGGCGACCGCCGGAATACTTCAAGCTCACCGCCCTGGTGCTCTCCACGGTAGCGTTCCACTTTGAGGGGCTGGCGGTCACCGCCCACGTGACCCGCGAGATGATCGAGGAAGCGGGAGCGGCGGAGGAAGACTCCGACGACTTCGTGGGGCTTTTGAAGACGGCCGAGGGCTCGGTGGTGGCAGTCTTCCTTAAGGAGCGGGAGGAGGGCGTCAAGGTCTCGATTCGCTCGAAGAACGGGGTCAGCGCCCAGCGGATCGCACTCGAGCTCGGGGGCGGCGGCCACGTCCCCGCCGCCGGCGCCACCCTTGCGGGCAAGACGCTGGAGGAAGCCTACCCCATCGTGCTCGAAGCGGTCCGCAAAGAGCTCGTCCGCTCAGGACTCCTCGCCCCCGACGAAGAGGACGCGAAGGTCGTTTAGGTTGTTGGCGGTGGGCCCGGTAAAGAGCAAGAGATCGAGCGCCTCGAAGAAAGCGTAAGCGTCGTTTTTGGCAAGGTGAGTGCGGGGATCGAGCGCCAAGGCCAGCGCCCGGTGGAAGGCATCCGGGGTGAGGATCGCCCCGGCGGCGTCGGTGGGGCCGTCAAGCCCGTCGGAGTCGGCGGCAAGCGCGTACACCCCCTCTGGCCCAAGCTCCGCGAGTAGGGCGAGCAAGAACTCCTGGTTTCGACCCCCCTTCCCCTCCCCCACCACGCGCACCGCCGCCTCGCCCCCCGAGAGCAGGAAAAAGGGCGGCGGAAGCGGGAACGACCCGGCGCGGGCACTCGCCACCATCTGGGCGTGAAAGCCCGCGAGGGTCCGGGCCTCCTGGGTAAAGCGGTCAGAGAGAATCAAGGTGCGGTGGCCCCGCGCCTCGAGGAACTCCGCCGCCGCCCGTAAAAGGTCGGCGTTTCCCGCGATCACCCGGTTTTCCACCCGCGAAAAGACCGGGCTTTCAGGTTTTGGGGTCTCCGGGAGCTCGCCCCGGGCACCGGCGGCGAGGTGCGCCCGAACACGGGGGAAGTCGAGCCCGTAGCGGTCGAGGACATCGAGGGCGTCCTCGAAGGTGGTGGGGTCGGGGGCGGTGGGCCCGGAGGCCACCACGCTCGGGTCGTCCCCGGGTACGTCGGAGTAGATGAGCGCGATCACCCGGGCGGGGTAAGCGGCCTCGGCGAGCCTCCCTCCCTTGATGCGGGAAAGGTGCTTTCTCACCGCGTTGATCTCGTGAATGGTGGCGCCGCTTTTTAAAAGCGCCTCGGTGAGGGCCTGTTTCTCCTCGAGGCTCACGCCCCAGGGCGCCGCGAGGAGGGCGCTGCCGCCCCCCGAGATCAAAACGAGGAGGGTATCTTCCTCGCCGAGGACACGGGCGAGCTCGAGCGCGCGCTCGGCCGCCCGCACTGAAGCCCGATCGGGCACCGGGTGCCCCGCCTCGAAAAGCGGCAGGCGGGTAGGCCTTTGGTGGCCGTAGCGGGTGACCCCGAAACCCTCAGCCCGCGGCCAGGCCGCCTCGGCGGCGGCGATCATCGGGCCCGCCGCCTTTCCCACCGCAAGCACGTGGGGCCGATCGGGCTCGGGGCCGATCGCCTCCCGCACCCGGCGCTCGGGATCGGTGGCCGAAAGGGCATGCCGGAAGGCGCCTTCGAGGAGTTCCCGCATCCTTCCTAGGCTAACCGGTCAAGGTAAGCCCGGGCCGCCTGCCTTCCCGCCTCGACGATCGCCGACTCACGGCCGAAGGGCTCCACCTGAAAGCCGGATAGCTCCGGCCGGATCAGGTGTTCCGGTGCGAGGGGGGATGCACCCAGGCACCGCTCACCCAGTAGATCGCCCGGCGCGCCCGCGACGGCACGCGGGCGGGAATCCACTCGGCCTACCACGGCCCCGCATCCACCGCCCACACTTCCCGGGCCCCGAACTCGTGGACCCCGCTCACCGGGAGATCATCCAGGATGCCGCCCTCCGCGAGCCTCTCCCCGGCTACCTTCACCGAAGCGGGGAAGAGCGGGCGAGCGGCCG
>JALSJG010000253.1 GCA_026989475.1 Thermaceae bacterium
CGCTTGGCGAGCTCGGTGGCCCGCTTGAAGTCGTTTTCCGCCCCGGTGGTGACGGTTCCGGTAAAGAGCTCTTCGGCCGCCCGGCCGCCCATCAGGACGCTGAGTTCGTCCATCAGGTGCTCCTTGGAGATGAGGACCCGCTCCTCGGGTTTCGGCACGGTGACCCCGAGCGCCATCCCCCGGGGCACGATCGAGACCTTGGTGACCGGGTCGGCGTGGGGGAGCACCTCGCTCGCCACCGCGTGGCCGGCCTCGTGGTAGGCGACCGCCCGGCGCTCGGCCTCGGAGAGCTTTAAGGCCCCCCGCTCGAGCCCCAGCGTGATCTTGTCGAGGGCCTTCAGGAAGTGCTCCTGGCGGATCTGGCTCGCGCCCTCGCGGGCGGCGATCAGCGCCGCCTCGTTGGCAAGGTTTTTGAGGTCGGCGCCGGAAAAGCCCGGGGTGACGCGGGCGAGCTCGTCGAGGTCCACGTCCTCGGCGAGGGGCTTGTTCCGGACGTGGACCTTGAGGATCTCCTTTCGCTCTTCGAGGCTCGGAAGCCCCACCACCACCTGGCGGTCGAAACGGCCGGGGCGAAGGAGCGCGGGGTCCAGGATGTCCGGCCGGTTGGTGGCGGCGAGCACGATCACGTTGGTGTCCTTCTCGAAGCCGTCCATCTCGGCGAGGATCTGGTTCAGGGTCTGTTCCCGCTCGTCGTGGCCGCCGCCGATCCCCGCGCCGCGCTTGCGGCCGATCGAGTCGAGCTCGTCGATGAAGATGATCGAGGGCGCGTGCTTGCGGGCGTCCTCGAAGAGGGTGCGCACCCGGCTCGCCCCCACGCCCACGAACATCTCCATGAACTCGCTGGCGGTGACCGAGAAAAACGGCACCCCGGCCTCGCCGGCCACCGCCCGGGCAAGCAGGGTCTTGCCGGTGCCCGGCGGGCCCACGAGGAGGACGCCCTTGGGGATCTCGGCCCCGAGCTTGCGGTATTTCTCGGGGTTTTTGAGGAACTCGACGACCTCTTTAAGCTCCTCTTTGGCCTCCTTATGCCCGGCCACGTCGGCGAAGGTGGTCTGCACCCGCCGCTCGGTGCCGTAAAGCCGGGCCCGGGACTGGCCGAACTGGGTGACCTGGCCCATGCCCCCCTGGCTGCGCATGAAGAAGAACCAGAAGAAGGCGATCAGGAGCAGCGTGGGGCCCAGGTAGAGAAGCAGTTGCGGCCAGATCGAGGGGCTTTTCGTTTCGACCACGACGCCGTGCTGCTCGAGAAGCTTTAAGAGCTCGCGGTCGCCCACCGCCGGGGGCGGGAGATCGACGACGAAGCGCTTCGCCACCGCCGATCCGGTGGGGGTAGGGAGCCGCTCGGGTTCTTTGAGCTCGCCGGTGATGCGGGTGTCGGAGAGCACCACCCGGGCCACCTTGCCCTCGGCGACCAGGGTCTTGAACTCGGTGTAGGGGATCTTCGGGGCCGCGCCCGGCGAGAGCTGGGCGAAGAGCCAGTAGCCGAAGATAAAGAGGAGGACCGGAATCCACGGGTTGAGTCGGTTCGCCAACGCTTCCCTCCCGCGTTCATGGTACACGCTGGTTTTCTTGAAGTTCGTTAGCGCCGCTTTGTAATCTAGCGGGGCCGATGGAACGGGCGGAGAACCTGCTCGCCGAGGGACGTTACCAGGAGGCCTTTCGGGAGCTCGTGCGCCACGCCGAGGCCCCCATGCCTCCCCACGCCGCCCTCGCCACCCTCCGCCTGGCCGAGTTCTACGCCCTTTACGGCGAGTCCGAGCGGGAGAACCTGGAGGCGGCGCTTCTCCGGGCGCTCGAGCTCGACCCCGAGCTCGGCGAGGACCCCCTCCTCCGCGCCCTTTCGGAGCTCGCCGCCGCCTACCGGGGCGAGGAGCCGGAGCTTTTCGAGACCGAAGATCCCCGGGCCGCCTACCACCTGGCCCAGGCCGCCCTCTACGCGGGCTGGCCGCGGGAGGCGCTCCTCCTTCTTGAGGGGGCACGGGGGCTTCCCGGGTTCCTCGCCTGGCGCGCCTCCGACCTTAAGGCCAAGGCCCTCGAGGACCTGGGCCAGAGCCGGGAGGCCTTCGAGGCCTACCAGGAAGCCTTCTTCAAGGCCACCCCGGAAGACCGCCCCTTCATCGCCCTGGACGCGGCGGGGGCTGCCCTGGACGCGGGGATGCCCGAGGCGGCCAAGGAGATGCTCGCTGCCGGCGGCCTGCCCCCGGAGCCCGACGCCGAGGCCAGCTGGTACTACCTCACCGCCCGCGCCGAGCTCGCCCTCGGCAACCCCCGCCGGGCCCTCGACGCCCTGGCCGAGGCCGAGCGGAGGGAGGCCGAGCTCGGTGAGCCGAGCTACGGGGTCGCGTTGCTCAAGGGGCAGGCCCTCATGGAGCTCGGACGCTACCGGGAGGCCCGCGAGGCCTTCGCGCGCGCCCTGGCGCTGGCTCCCCTGGAGGAGCGGGACTACGCCCGGCACGAGCTGGCGGTGGCGCTGCTCGAGGAGGGGCGCTTGGGCGAGGCCGAGCGGGAGCTGAAGGCGCTTTTCGCCGAGCCCGCCTACCCCCACCGGGGGGCGGTGGCCGCCGACCTCGCCGAGCTTTACTACCGGCTCGCCGACCTCGAGGCCACCGAGACCTGGGCCAAGGAGGCGATCCGCCTGGGGCAGGCGGCCTCCGGCGAGCTCTTTTTAGGCCACGTCGCCTACGACCGGATGCAGCTCGAGGAGGCCCTCGACCACTACCGCCGGGCCGCCGAGCTCGCCCCGGAGGGCAGCCGCGAGTGGCTCGTCGCCCAGCAGACCGCGGTCGAGATCCTGGCCCAGCTCGGCTACCCCGACCCCGAGGAGGTGCTCCGGCGGGCGCGGGCGGCCCTCCGGTACACCCCGCCCTCCGACGACTGGGCGAGCGCGCTCCGGCTCTACGCCGAGCGGGCCGAGGAGCTGCGCTCGGGCGGCCGCACCCTCAACTAGGGGCACCCACCGGGTTCTTGAGCGCGCCCACGCCCTCGATCGTGGCCTCGACCTCGTCCCCGGGTTCGAGGAGCCGATCGGCCTCGAGCCCCGAACACCCCGGGAAGGTGCCGGTGGCCATCACCTCCCCGGGAACGAGCCCCTCGCCGAGGGCGGCGTAGGCCACCGCCTCGGCGAGCTCGAAGCGGGGCCCCTCGGCCTTCCCCTGGCAGACCCGCTCGCCATTGATCCGGACCTCGCCGGAAAGCGCCTGCCAGCGGGGGAGGACCTCGTCCGCGCTCACCACCACCGCGCCCATCCCGGTGGCGAAGTTCTTGGCCTTCACCGGGCCGAAGCCCGACTGCATCTCGGCGGCCTGGACGTCCCGGGCGGAGAAGTCATTGAGGACGAAAAATCCCCCGATCGCCCGGGCGGCCTCCTCGGGGCTTGGGTTGCTTCCGAGGGGCCGGACGACGACGAAGCCGAGCTCGAGCTCAAAATCGAGCGCTCGGGTGTAGCCCGGCCAGGGGACTTTTTCTCCTTCCGTCAGGAAGGTGCGGGGGTTGCCCACGTAGTAGATGGGCCGCCGGTACCAAAGGGGCTTCGGGCGGAGCTTGGGGTGGGGTTTGCCGGTGAGGCGCTCGTAGAGGAGGGCGAGCCGGTAGCTCCGGGGCCGAAACCGCTTGAGCCAGCCCTTGCTCGCCCCGATCACGTGGGCTTCATAGAGCATGAAGTCGCGAAAGCTCACCGGCGAAAAGGGCAGAAGCGGCGCCGGGTCAAAGGGGGCGGGCCCCTCCGCGTTTTCGAGCAGGCGGGCGATGCGCTCAAAAAGCGGCGGTCCCCCGGCCAGCGCCTCGATCAGGTCGTAGGCGGCGTTTCCCAGCTCGTGCGCAAAGGGGGCAAGCGGCCACCACGCCCCCTCGTACCAGGCCGCCACCGCTTCATTGCCGTCTTCCGTCCGTACCCGGCGAAAACGCATCACTCCTCCAGGATCGCCACCACCCGGGCCGGCCCCGCGCTCGCCCCCTCGATCTTCAGGGGAAACGCGGCCACCTTGAAGCCATAGGGCGGAAGCCGGTCCAGATGGACGAGCCGTTCGATCTGGGCGTAGGGGAGGTCCACCTGGTGGGCGGCCCAGAAGATCCCCGGGCGCCGCGCTTTAAGGGCGGCCTCGGCTTCGAGGTCGAGGGGCGCGTCCCAGCTCCAGGCGTCGATCCCCATCACCCGCACCCCATGCTCATAGAGCCAGCGGGTGGCCTCCGGGGTGACCCCGGGCCCCAGGAGAAAGTAGTTCGGGTCCTCGTAGAAGGCGTCCATCCCGGTGCGGACGAGCACGATGTCCAGGGGTTTCAGCCGGTAGCCGATGCGGCTGAGTTCGGCCTCGATCTCCTCCGGGCGGATCGCCTGACCCCGCTCTCTGCCGGTGAAGTCGAGCACCACGCCGTCGGAGAAAAACCACTCGAGGGGCAGCCGGTCCACGGTCGCCGCTGGCTCGCCCTGGATCCGCGAGTTGTAATGGTAGGGCGCGTCCACGTGGGTGGCGTCGTGGGTTCCGAGGCGGGTGATGGTCTCGGTGGCCCAGCCCTCGCCGTCTTTGAGCAGGGACCTGGGCACGCCGAAAAGCGCCTCGATCTGGGCCGCGCCCTCGGCGTGACCGTGGTAGACGATCTCGGTCTTGAAAAACTCCGGCACTCCCTCCGGGCTCGGCCGGATGGGGGCGGAAAGGTCCACGATCCGCATCCTTCACCCCCATCCATCAGTATGCCAGGGCGAAGCCGACGGCGCCCCCCAGCCCAAAGGGAAAACCCGCCTTCAGGCTCACGTCGGCGATGACGTTAGGGATCACCCGAAACTGCAGGTTGGCTACTCCCTCTATCGCCGGGCGCACGGCGATCTCCTCCCCGCCGCTCACCGGGTAGCAGATCGAAAGCCCCCCGCCCCCGCCTAGGCGGATGCGGTAGGTGGTCCGGGTTTCGTAGGCGTAGCCCAGCCAGTCGAGGCCTCCGCTATAGCACACCGAGCTTCCCGAGAGCGAAAGCGTCCCCGAGGCCGCCATCCAAAGCCGCCACGCCCGGTAGTCCAAGAATCCCCCGAGCTCGGCGTGGGTGGTGAGGTCGAGCCCCAAACCTCCGATACCCACCACCCCCAGGGCTTCGGTGACCTCGCCCATCGCGAGCGGGGTGTGGAAAACGTGGGTGTGGTTGACCAACACCACCGGCTGGGGCCCGTCGAAGAAAAGGCGGAAGGAAGCCTTGGAAGGGTTTTCCGCATGGGCCATGAGCAACAAAAGCCCAAGCGCCGCAAAAAACCTTCGCATGGCCTGAGTCTATCCAGTTTTGCTAAGATGGGTCGGCGGACGCGCGCCCGTAGCTCAGTAGGATAGAGCGGGTGCCTCCTAAGCACCAGGTCGGAGGTTCGAATCCTCCCGGGCGCACCAAGGGGCGGGACCTCCCGCCTTTTCGTTTTGGGAGCACCCCGTGAGCTGGTTGCGCTTGGTGGGGTCGCTTCGAGATGGAGCTCTTCGGGTGCTCGGAGACCTAGGAAGACGCTTAAGCGCTCGACCCTCGATGGTTCACCCGTCTGGGCACAGTCCACAAAAGACCCGGGCGGAACGACCTAGGCGGCTTGAGCCGGGCTAGAGCACCTCGGTTTCGCGGTCGAGTTCGATCATCGCCCGGCCTGTGCCGGGCACCCTCAGGACGCCCGAAGAGCCCCGGTACTTTATTTTCCCGGCGGCGGACCCTGGCCGCTGCGGGATTTGTTGCTAAGCTCGGGGGCGTGGACCGGAGCCGGCTGATCGTGACCATCGACGGACCCGGGGCCTCGGGCAAGTCCTCCACCGCCCGGGGGGTAGCCCGGGCCCTCGGGATCCCCTACGTCTCGAGCGGAATGCTCTACCGGGCGGCGGCGCTCGCGGTGATCCAGGAAGGGGCCGACCCCGGGGACGAGGAGGCGGTGATGCGGGCCGTCTCCCGCCACCGGATCCGGCTCGTACCTGGGGTGGAGGGAGACCGGGTCTTCCTCGACGGGGAGGAGGTGACCGAAAGGCTCCACACCGCCGAGGTGGACCGGGTGGTGAGCCCGATCGCCCGCCACCCAAGGCTCCGGGCTTGGGTAAACCGGACGCTCAAGGAGCTTGAGCCCCCCTTCGTGGTCGATGGGCGCGACATGGGGAGCGCGGTCTTCCCCGAGGCGCCCTATAAGTTCTTCCTCTGGGCCGATCCCCGGGTGCGGGCCGAGCGGCGGGCGCGCCAGCGGGGCGAGGAGGTGGCGCGGGTGGAGGCCGAGCTCTCGGCCCGGGACGAGCGCGACCAGGCCCAGACCCGGCCCGCTCCGGACGCGATCTTCCTCGACACCAGCGCGATGACCCTCGGGGAGGTGGTGGACCGGGTGCTGGCCGAGATCCGCCGGCGCGACCCCTAGGGGAGGCCCCCCAGGAGGAAGGGGTTTGCGCGTTTTTCCCGGCCGATCGTCGTGGGCTCGCCGTGGCCTGGGAAGACCCGGGTGTCCTCGGGGAGCTTTGTAAGCCTCGTGAGCGAGTGCCAGAGCGCCTCCCGGTCGGCGCCCGGGAGGTCGTAGCGGCCCACTGCGCCCTTAAAGAGCACGTCGCCGACGAAGATCACGCCGGCTTCGGGGGCGTAGAACGCGAGGTGCCCCGGGCTGTGGCCGGGGAGGTGGAGGACGCGAAAGCCAAAGGTCTCGTCGCCCTCGTCGAGGAACCCCGCGGGCTTTGGGGGCGGGGGAACCTCCAGGCCGTAGGCGCGCGCGATCTCGGGGGCGCGGCGGTAGAGCTCGAGCTCGGCCGCGTGCAGGTAGACGGGGAGGTCGTGGGCCTCGGCCAGGGGAGCGACCGCGCCCACGTGGTCGAAGTGGGCGTGGGTGAGGAGGATCGCCTTTGGGGTAAAGCCCGCTTCCCGGATCGCCGCCTCCAGGGTCTCGGGCTCGGCCCCGGGGTCGAGGACCACGCCCTCGCCTCCTTCCCAGGCCAGATAGGCGTTTTCCGCCAAGGGTCCGACGGGAATCCTCAGGACCTCCATGCCCCCAGCCTACCTCTTGACAATACCTTGCGCATATGATATGCTTAAGTTGGCTAAGAAAGGGGGTGATGGCGGATGCTGGTGAAGCGCGAGCTTCGTCCCACCACCGAGATCACGCCCTTCAGGACCTGGGGTCCGCTCTCGCTCTTCGACGAGATGGACCGGCTCTTCACCGAGGCCTTTAGCGACCTCGTCCGGCCCGCGCGCACGGCCACCTACGTGGCCCCGGTGGACCTCTACGAGACCGACGACGCGCTGGTGCTCGAGATGTGGGCGCCGGGCCTCGGCGCGGAGGAGCTCGAGATCAGCCTCGAGGGCAACAAGCTCACCATCCGCGGCGAGGTGAAGCCCGTCGCCGACGAGAAGGTCCGCCGGTACTACCTGCAGGAGATCCCGCACGGCTCCTTCGTCCGCTCCTTCACCCTGCCGGTGGAGGTGGACGCGGACAAGGTGAAGGCCGAGTTCAAAAACGGTGTGCTCCGCCTGCTTCTGCCCAAGGTCGAGGCCGCGCGGGCCAAGCGGATCCCGGTCGAGGTGGCGCAGTAAGCGCGACCTCGAGCAAAGCCGGGCCATAGGGCCCGGCTTTTTGGTTTTGTGATATCATAAAACTTGAGGTGATTAGTATGAGGAAGCTTGCTTCGATTCTTTTGGCCTTCGCGCTCCCGGTCCTCGCCCAGGGACGGCTTTTCGTGACCCCGGTGCACCCGGTGGAGGCGCTGCCCTTTTTGGGGCAGCTCTACGCCCTCGACCTCGATCCGCCCGAGGGGGCCCGTTCGTTCTGGTTCGTGGTCTTTAAGGGCTACGATCCGGACGCGGTTTACGTACTCTCGGCTCCGGAGGGGAAGGGCCTACGGCTCACGAGCGGGATCATGGACGTGCCCACGGTGGCCTGCCCCGCCCAGCGGCTGGTGGCCACGGTGGTGGGCGGGGCCGAGGTCAAGATCGGGGAGGCCTGCCTCGCCAACTGGATCCCCTACGCGATCACCTGGGCCACGGGCGACGCCGAGGCCCCGCTCGGACAGTGGGTGCCGGTCTGGACCGCGAAGCCGGTAGCGAAGGAGCTCCAGGAGAAGGAGCCTCCCTTGCTCGCCTTCGTCTACTGGTCCGACCGGGGTCCGGAGGCGATGCCGACCTCGCGCCCCAAGCCCTGAGGGCTTGGCCCAAGGCGCCCGGCGGCGGATCGCCGCCGGGTTTTGCTAGGGTAGCGTTGTGGACGCGCTCGTGCTCGGTGGCGGCGGGGACGACCCGCTCGCCCGCGCGCACCAGGCGCCCAGCAAGGCGTTCTTGCCCCTGGCCGGGCGGCCGATGGCGGCCTGGGTGCTGGAAGCGCTTCGCCGGGGCGGGGCCGGCCGGGTGGCCTTCGTGGGGCCGAAGGCGGCGCTTGACCCTGAGCCGGACCTCTGGCTTGAGGACGCGGGCGATCTCCTTACCAACGTGGAGCGGGGGCTTTCCGCCCTGGGTGGCAAGGCCCCGGTTTTGGTGGCGACCGCCGACGTCCCCCTGCTCACCCCCGAAGCGGTGGCCCACCTCTTGCGGGAAGTGCCGGCGGCGGGGCTCGTCTACCCGATCGTGCCCAAGGAGGCGGTCGAGGCGCGTTTTCCCGGGATGAAGCGGACCTACGCCCGGCTTCGGGAGGGGACCTTTACCGGGGGAAATCTGGTGATTCTCGATCCTGGGCTTTTTGCGAGGGCGCTTCCGGTGGCGCGGAAGGTGGTGGCCTGGCGCAAGAACCCCTTGCGGCTTGCGCTCCTATTCGGCCCCCAGTTTCTTTTGAAGCTGCTTTTGGGCGCGCTTTCCGTGGCCGAGCTCGAGGCCCGGGCCGAGGCGATCTTCGGGGTTCCGATGCGGGCGCTTCCCGTGCCCTATCCTGAGATCGGGGTGGACGTGGACAAACCCGAGGACCTCGCCTTCGCGGAAAAGGCGCTTGGAGGTGGCCTTGCGTAGGGTG
>JALSJG010000254.1 GCA_026989475.1 Thermaceae bacterium
TGGGCGGGGGCCGGGCCGGGGCCGGGGGAGCCGCTCGCCGTTCCCGCCGCGCCCCATCCCTACGCCGCCCCCCTCGTCCTCGCCCAGGCCTTCTACCCCAGCGCGGCCCGGCTCGCGCTGGCCCGGGGAAACGACCCCGACCGGCCTAGAAACTTAAAAAAGGTCACCCGCACGGTCTAGGCCGCGTGCTAGACTGAACCCCACCCATGGACTGGGACTACGCGGTGGCCTTTTCCCGCAACCTCGGCCTGGTCGGCGAGGCCGAACAGGAGCGGCTGCGCCGGGCCACGGTGGCGATCGCCGGGGCCGGAGGGATGGGCTCGGCCCACGCCCTCACCCTGGCCCGGCTCGGGGTCGGGGGTTTTACCCTCGCCGACCCCGACGTCTACGAGCTCGCCAACTTCAACCGCCAGGCCGCCGCCGAGCTCGGCACCCTGGGCCGGAACAAGGCCGAGGCCACGGCGGCGATGATCCGCCGCATCAACCCCGAGGCCCGGGTGCGGGTCCTCCCCGAGGCGGTGGGCCCGGGCAACGTGGCCGAGTTCCTCGCCGGCGCCGACCTGGCGATGGACGGCCTCGACACCTTCGCCATCGAGGCCCGCCGGCTGCTGATGCGCGCCGCCCGCCAGCGGGAGCTGGCGGTGGTCTCGGCGGGGCCGATCGGCTTCGGCGCCGCCTGGTTCGTCCAGGACCCTGAGGGGATGGACTTCGACCGCTTCCTGGGCCTCGGCGAGGAGGAACCGGTCGAGCAGGTCCTCCGGTTCCTCGCCGGCATCGCCGGGCAGGGCCCCCACCTCCGCTACCTGGAGAGCCGGCGGGTCGACGCCAAGACCGGGGCCGCCCCCTCGGTCGGGCTTGCGGTGGCGGTGGCCGCCGGTGCCGCCGCCGCCGAGGCGCTGAAGCGCCTGCTCGGCCGGGGGCCCCGGAGGGGGCTACCCTGGCTCTTCCACTTCGACCCCTACGCCCACCACTTTCGCCGTTACTACCGGCCGCTGGGCGGGCGCGACCCCCTCTTTCGCCTGCGCCTTTGGGCGGTGCGCCGCCTGTTGCCGGGGGTCCGGAAGCGGGTCGAGGCGGGCCTTTCGGAACGTTAGCCATCGTGCGCCGGCTCACCGCCTTCCCTCTCGGGCGGCGGTTAGAGTGTGGCATGGGCTTCGATAAAACCCGGTTGCGCATCCTCGACGACCGCGACCTGGAGGGGGCGCTCATCCGCGCCCTCGAGGTCACCCTGGCCGCCGTGCACGAGGCCCTCTTCGCCCACGCCGGGGGGCGGCTCCTCGCCCCGCCCCGGTTCGTCCTCGAGGCGGAGCACGGCCGCCTCGTCTTTACTGCGGGCGCCGAAACCCGGAGCAGCCACGCGCTCGGCTTTCGGGACTACGAAACCTGCCCCGATCGCATCCCCGACCACGCCCAGCTGGTCGCGGTATGGGACGCCCGTGACGGCCGCTTGCTCGGGGTGCTGGGTACCGGCTTCCAGGCACGCCACCACGCCCTCGCCGCCCTCCTCGCACGCCCCTTCGAACAGGTGAGGGTCTACAGCCGGAGTCCGGAAAACCGCGCCGCGTTCGCCCGCTGGCTGGCTTCGCACACGCAGACGCCGGTCGAGGCCGTGGACTCGGCCAAGGAGGTCGTACGCGCTGCCGACGTGCTGCTCGAGGTCACCAGTTCCCGCACCCCGGTCTTCGACCCCGCCTTGCTGAAACCGGGGGCGCACGTCAGCGCGGTGGGCCCCAAGCTGAAAGACGCCCGCGCGCTGCCCCTTGAGGCCGCCCTTGGCTCCGACCTTCGGGTGAGCGCCCCGCCGGCCCGGCTCGAGGCCTACGGGGGCTACTTCCTGCCCCCCGAGGCCCGGCGGCGGGTGGTCCCACTTTCCGCGCTGGTCGCGAAGCAGCACCCCGGACGCCGGCGGGCCGACGCGGGCACCGTCTTCCTCTCCGCCGGCCTGGCCGGCACCGAGCCGGTGGTGGCCCGGCGGCTTTTCGAGACCTTTGGAGGAGGGGGTTATGATTCGGGTGCATAGGATCCAGCACGTGGCGCTCGCCAGCCGGGACGTGGCCGCCGCCCACCGGTTCTACGCCGGGCAGCTCGGGCTCCCGGTAGGGAACTTCGACCCGGAGGGGGGGCTCCTGGCGCTTCGGCTCGCCGACGGCTTCGTCCTGCGCTTCGAGGCGGGGTCGGCCCCGGGGGTGCGGTTTTTGGGGCTGGAGCTCGAAAGCTTTGAGGCGGTGGACCGGGCCTATCGCCGGTTTTCGGACCGGGTCGTCCTCGACCTGCGGGCGCGCTACCGGAACCGGCCCGGGCCCTACGGGTTCTTCCTCGAGGACCCGGACGGCTACCGGGTCAAGCTCTTCAAGTACGGGCCCCGGAGGTAGCCGGTGAGCGACGAGCGTACGGCGCTCCTCGGGATGATGTGGGTGGCGGTCGCGCTGCAGGTCGCGCTTCCCGCCTATTTTCTCTGGGAGCTCGTCCGCGCCCGCCGCCGCTCCCGGATCGAGCTCCTTCTCGTCCTCGCCGTTGCCGCGGGTTACCTGGCCTATGCGTACTTTGCCCAGATTTGGGCGGTGAGCACCGTCTACCTGCGCGGGGCCTGGCCGGTTCTCTTGCTCGTCGCCGCGGTATACGCCCTTTCCGGCTGGCGCGCGCTTGAGGTGTGGCCGCGCCGCCGGGGCGGGTGGTTCTACCTGCGGAACGTGCTCGACGGCCTGGTCGCGTTGTTCCTCGTGCTCCTGACGCTCGGAGCCCTGGCCGGAAGACGGGCGCCGGAGGGCGGCATCGAGCTCGCCTTCCCCCTCGAGGCCGGCTACGTCTGGAACGGGGGCAAAGGTCCGTTCTTAAACGCCCACTACCCGGCCGCCGCCCAGCGACACGCCCTCGACCTGGTAGCGCTCGACGCCTACGGGCGCAGGGCGCGGGGGGTCTACCCCGAGGACCTCGCCGCCTACCGGGTTTACCGGGCCACCGTGAGGAGCCCCTGCGATTGCCGGGTGGTTCGGGCGGTGGACGGCCTCCCCGACCAGCCTCCCGGAATCATGGACCGCGAGCGGCTCGCCGGCAATCACCTGGTGCTCGCGCTCCGCCAGGGCGGTGAGGACTATCTGGTGCTGCTCGCCCACCTCTCCCCGGGGAGTTTGCGGGTGGGCGAAGGTGAGCGGGTCCGCCGCGGAGAACCCCTGGCCCGGGTGGGAAACACCGGCAATACCAGCGAGCCCCACCTGCACCTCCACGCCGTGCGCGGGCGGGACCCCCGCGAGATCTTCCGGGCTCCGGCGGTACCCGTTTTCTTCCAGGGGCGTTACCTGGTTCGCGGCGACCTCTTGGTCGCCTCTGGGTCAGGAGAGGCTTCTCGGCGGGCACGGGAGGATAGGGCATCCCGGTAAGCGGGTCCTTGGCTCAGGGCGTTTCCGGATCCCGTTCGGAGTCCGGCGAGGGCTGGCCTGCTGCTTTGCGCCGAGACGAGGCGGTACACAATTAGAACGAGTATCAAGTATAATCAATTCATGCCCCTGCACGCCGGGCCGGCGCAGGCGCCATTCTTGCGGGAGCTCGTGGAAGACCGAGTGCCGCCGGACGTCCATCTGGTCGTCGACCTGCCCACGGGGTTCGCCCTATGGGGGCTGGAACCGCTGCCGAGCCCGGCCCTCGTCCTCACCTTCAACCGCCACCCCCTCTACCTGCTGGACCTCTTCGAACGCAGGCCCGCGGGCGTGCTGCTGGCCCCCGACGCGCTGGACGCCCTGAGCGAAGCGCTGCAGCTCGTGGCCCGGGGCCACCGCGTCGGTTCGCCTCCCACCCTTCCTTTCGACGCACCCACCCCGCGCGAGCGCCAGGTCCTGCGCCTGCTGGCCCAGGGCTACTGCGCCGACGCCATCGCCCAGGCCCTGGGTGTCAAGCGCGACACCGTCTACACCTACCTGCAAAACCTGCGCGAGAAACTGGGGGCCGAAAGCCAGCACGAGCTCGTGCTGGCCTATCTGGACGCGCTTGCCCAACCCGAAACCGCAAACGGCTAACGGCTTCCAGATAACTGGGGGGGGGGGCTCCAGGTTTTGGGATTGCTTCAGGGAGGGCCTTACACTAACCTGAATCCCGACGGAACCACCGGTGGTGCCTCGCAAATCTGTGCGTCGAAAGAAGGGAGGTGTTGGATGAGAAAAGCGGCGCGTTCACTGCTCCTTTCCCTCATGTTGGTCGCGGGTCTCGTATGGGCGCACGGCACCTATGTAGAAACGCTGTACGTTGAGAGCTATTGCGCTTGGGACTTCGGGTGCTGGGCCAATCCCTTCGCGCCGGATGGACAGTACCGCATCGATAAGCTCGACCTCTACGATTACAACGGGTACTTGCACGACCACCACAGCGTTTACTACGGCGGGTGCTGCAGCGACTACTAGAGAGCGGTTGGCGGGTAGGCGACCCGGGCGCCTACCCGTCGAGAATGGGCGCAAAAGGATTTCGTATGGCACGTTACGCCCCTGTTCACCACGGCAAAAGCAGCCCCCACGGACGGCGGCCGAACCCCGTCGCCTGGATGACGCTCGCGCTCGCCCTCGCGTTGATGGCCGCATCCGCTTATTCCTGGTACGCTTACGCAGGGCAGGCCTCAAGCCGTGTGGGAGCACTGGCGGTCGGAAAGCCGCTTCCCGACGTGGCGCTATGGGGGGAACGTGGTGAGGTCGGTCTGCACCGCACCCTGCTTTCCTCGGGGCTAACCCTGATCGTTTTTTATACCCCGACCTGTGAGGTCTGCCCGGAAGAGCTGCGAGCGTTGCTGGATTGGATGGACAAAAACCCCGAAGCGCCCCTACGCGTCGTCGTTGTGGCCGACGAGCACGCAAAACCCAGCCGTTTCCCCGCCTACCCCGGAAGGCTCGTCTGGTTGAGGGATCCGGGCCTGCGCGAAAGCCGGCATCGGCTGCGCATCGGTGCGGTTCCCAGTTATGCGGTCGTGGACGATGGAAAAATCATTAGGTATGTCCAAAGGGGCATGAAAGTACGGGCGGGAGAAAACGTTCTGCTGGCGGAGCTTGGCCACCTTATCGACCATTGGAAGGGGGAAGCGCATGGGCATTAGAGTTGATGGGCTGACGCACGTGTACCCAAACGGCGTGCACGCCCTCAACGAGGTTAGCTTCGAGGCTTCCGGCGCGTTCGGGTTGGCGGGTCCGAACGGCGCGGGCAAGACCACCTTGATGCGCATTCTGGCAACCCTGCTCGTGCCTACCTCAGGAGTTGCAGAAGTGGAGGGCGTGCCGGTCGACCGGGTGGAGGAGGTTCGTAAAATGCTGGGTTATCTACCCCAGCACGTTGATTTTTACCCTTCCCTAACGGCTTTCGAAACCCTGGAGTACTTCAGCCTGCTTTCCGGTGTGGCCCCCCGCCCAAAACGGCTTCGCGAGCTGCTGGCACTCGTAGGGCTTTCCGAAGCTGCGGACAGGCGCGTGGGCGGCTTTTCGGGCGGGATGAAGCGACGGCTTGGGCTCGCTGTAGCGCTGGTCCACGACCCCAGGGTCGTGATTGTGGACGAACCCACTGCGGGCTTGGACCCCGAAGGCCGGATCGAGGTGCGCAACGTACTGAGTGCGCTAGGGGCGGAGCGTACCGTTTTGCTCTCGACGCACATCCTTCCAGACGTCGAGGCGGTCTGCAATCGAATGGCCATACTTTTAGAGGGAAGAATTCGCTTCGTGGGTACGCCCCAGGAGCTGGCGGCGCAGGCCGAGGGGAAGGTCGTCGAGTTGCGGGTGCCCGCCGCCGCCGTAGACGAATTGCGCCGCACCCACCAGGTCGTTGCCGTGCGATACGACGGCGGTGAGGCGATCGTGCGAGCGTTGTGGAACGGCGAGAGTGCGCCGCAAGATGGAGCATTGGTCGAGCCGAGCGCCGAAGACGGCTACTTCTACCTCCTCCACCAGGCATCGTCCGGGGGGGAACCGCAGGAGGCTTAAAGATGGGACCGCTCGTCGTGGCGGAGCTCAAACCCCTCGTCAGGGCTTGGTTCCCGCTCGTGCTCGCCGCACTGGCCAGCGCCACCTACGTGATGGGCGAAACCAGTCAGGCCTCCAACGGCTGGGCGTCGGTGGGTCTTATCGCGGGAAGCTGGATGGCCCTTTGGTTCTACTTGGCTTTCTTTCCCACAGCCCTCGCTTACGGGTGGTTCCGGTCCGATGCCCAGCGCGAGCTCACCTGGCCCAGGAAGACCCGTACGCTCCGCCAGCTCGCGGCCAAAGCCCTCGCGCTGCTGCTCGTAGGTCTCGGGATCTGGGCGTGCGTGGTCGCGCTTGCGCTGGCGGCCATGCTGGCTGCTCAGAAATCCGGGTCGGTCCTGCCCTGGGCCCTGGTCAAAACCGCATTATTTAGTCTGCCCTCGGTGGCGTTCGGTATCGCGTTCCTGTTTTTCCTTGCAGCACTGGTACACAACCGCGTCGTCGCCTACGGCCTGGCGACCGCATTCTTCTTGCTGGCGCTGGTATTATCCAGCCCCGAGCGACCGGCCTACCTTCTTCCCCTCTTCAAGCCTACTAGCCGGCTCGTATCGGAATTCGTAGGGTTCGGATTTTTCGCACCCGTAATCTACCTGCAGAAGGCCTACACATTGGCGTTCGCCGGTTCCCTGTTTTTCGCGGCGGTTTATTTCGTGAGTCGGCGCAGGCGCCCAACGGAACCCGTAGCCGGCATGGCCAGCCTCCTTTTTCTTTTTGCGACGCTGGCGCTTGCCCTGGTCTTAATGAAGCAACCCCCGCAGGCCGCTTGGGTTGAGCGAAATCGGGAGGAGTGGACCGCGCTGGCTACGCTCGCCGGATCGGGGGCGGTCCCCGCAAGTGATCTTTTCTACAAGACGTTCACCTACCGCGCGGGGGATCGTGTGCTCAGAGTGGCGGCGTTCGCCCCGCTGGCAAAATGCCAGCTCGCCTTCATGGACCGCTACCTTCAAACCTTGACCCTCTTCGGGGTGAAGGGCCGGGTAGCGTCCGCAGCTGAGGTCCCCTACCGCACTTCGGCGACCGTAAAGGGCGGGGTTTTGCTGTTGCCTGAGCGTTACCGGTTCCGTGAAGGACCGTGGTGCGAGCGTAGCGCGATCCGCGAGGCCGTGGACCTCCTGATTCCGACCCCCAACGTCCGCCGGCACCTGGAGCGCGGGGAGGATGCACGCGCTACCGACAGGGAAGCCCTTATGCGCAGGCTGAACGAGGCTAGGCGTGTTCGGGTCGTCCAGCTTCTGGCCGCGTGGTACGCCACGAAGCAGCTTTTGGGAAACGACGCGCTCGCAAAAGAGCTGCGACTTTGGGACAGGCTGCGAAAGGGGCTGCCGGTCTATGAAGCGTTGCAGCGGAGCGGGGCCATTGGAGCGGCGTTCGCCACCGCCGGAGGCACGGTAGGGGAGGCCCTGGACCGGTGGCGTGGGCAGAACGGTGACACGATTTTGCGTTTTATCGAAGCGGCGATCGTCGAGAGAGGGGGGGAGAGGTGAAGAGGCTCTGGATGGAGCTTTCGCTCTCCCCACTCCCTTTCGCAGCCTTGCTTTTTGGACTCGTCGCCGGCCTTTGGATCAACCCGGTCGTGCTCTACAGCACTGGTGCTAGCGGCTATCTCGCCGCACGCTTCCTTGAGGTCGTGGGCTTCGTGATCGGAACGATGCTGGGTGGTCAGCTGCTTACCCCTGAGTTGCGGGGGCGAACCGCTGAGATGATCGGCGCGCGCAGTCCCGGGTTAGCCGGCGTCCTGTTCGTGCGCATCCAGCTCGCACTGGCCGCATGGCTTGTGGATTCATTTTGGATTGCCTCGCTGCTCCTTTGGTCCGATCCGGGCCGCAGCATGGGCGTGTTGACCCTTAGCTTCGCTGTTTCGGGTTTCGCTGGTCTGGCTGTGGCCACAGCGGCGTTGACCCACACCGGCAGCCAAACCGCCGCCATGGCGGCGAGCTCGTTCGTGCTCGGGGCCTTTCTGGTTCTAAGGGCGTCGGGTTGGGCGCTGGGGGTCGTTGAACTTTTTCCGCTCTATTCGTTCTATGCTGACTCTGAGCTGTTCAGGGCAAAGCTGTTTTGGCTGTTTGTCGCGGTTGCCCTCGTGGGCTACGCGCTCTATCGTGCCCATCGACCCGTGGCGTTGTTGCGGGAAGCATAGGGTCGCGCGTGCAAAGATCGGGCGGCCCAGGTTTGGCCAGGAAAAGCGGACGCTAACTCCACGTCCAGTGGTATCGTCACCGCAAACCCAGCATCACCCCGAAGGTGGCCACGTCGCCGTGGCCGGAAGACTGTGACTCGGCGATGATCTCCTCCGTCACCGCGAAGATCATCCCCCCGCGGCAAAGGAGAGCAAGCGGGGCAAAATTTGTGTCAAATTCTTGCAAGAAGGTCCATCGGTCTAGCTCCAGTAGCGCCTGCAGCCTCCCTTTCACCACCTTGGCGATTGTTTCCTTCATCGGTGCCTCCGGGGTACCCCCTTTACGCTTTCCGTTCGGAGTCGGGCGAGGGCTGGCCTGCTGCTTTGCGCCGAGACGAGGCGGTACACGGCTTTGGTTGTTCCCGTCAAAGACGGGCGGGTATCCTCCCGCCCGTGCCCTGCGTGCATGTACGTTTTACCGGTCGGTGCAGCCCGTTCTCCGGTCCGCGCCGTGTCCTCGGCCGCCGTGGTTCATGCCGAGTGCCTGCATCTGCTCGGGGCTTAAGGTGCCGCCCGACTCGGCCGCGGCCTGGAAGGCGGGCAGATGCATCTCCTTGGAGGCCCGGCG
>JALSJG010000255.1 GCA_026989475.1 Thermaceae bacterium
GTTACTCACCCGTCCGCCGCTAGGGCGGGTAGAAACCGAGGTTTCGACCCGCCCCCGCACGACTTGCATGTCTTAGGCACGCTGCCAGCGTTCACCCTGAGCCAGGATCAAACTCTCCGTGGCAAGGAAAACTTCCCCGATGGGGAAGTGGGTGCGCTTCGTTTGGCTGCCTTGGCCCGTGCTTTCAAGGTCCGCCGCCCCTTTGGGGCAAAGCTAAGTTTAGCAAAGGGGCGGGGCTTCGTCAACCGGGGTAGACCAAGACTTCCCGGAGCCGGCCGCCCTCGAGGCGCAGGGCGGAGAGGGCGGCCTCGGCCAGGGCCCGGGGTTGGATCCAGCGCCCGGGGTCGGCCTCCGGCATCGCCCGGCGGTTTGCTGGGGTGTCGATCGCCGCCATGGGGACGAGGGCCAGAACGCGGAGCTCGGGTTCCTCCTCGGCGAGGGAGCGGAGCAGGGCCAGCACCCCGGCTTTGGTGGCGGCGTAGGCGGCGAGGTTCTTGCCTCCGCACCGGTACCCGGCGGCGGCCGAGACCCCCACGAGAAAGCCCCGGCGGCGGACGAGCGCCGGGAGGAAGGCGCGGGCGGTGTGGTAGAGGGTCTTCAGGTTGGCCCCGAGCATCCGCTCGAGCAACTCCGGCCCGCTTTCCCTGAGCGGCGCGGCGGCGAAGCCGCCGGCCAGGTGCACCACCCCGTCCACCTCGGGCTCGGCCCCGGCGAGGGCCCGGGCCGCCTGGGGATCGGCGAGGTCGGCGACGTGGTAGGGAAGGCCGTACTTCTCCGCGCGGGCCCTCAGGGCCTCTTGGTTCCGGCCGACCAGCACGGGCTCGGCCCCGGCCTCCCGGAAGGCCTCGATAAAGGCCGGGGCCACCCCGCCGCTTGCGCCGGTGATCAGCACCCTCATCGGATCTCCTCCCCGGCCCAGGCCTCGACGAGTTTCACCGCCTCGGTGTGGTCGGCGTCCTCGCCGATCGTCTTGGCCGCGGCCTGGTAGAGCTCGCGGGTGAGGTGGAAGAGGGGGCTCGGCACGCCGGCGTCCTCGGTGACCTTGCTGCCGATCCGGACGTCCTTGGCCAGGAGGCCGAGCTTGAAGGTAAGGGGAAAGCTCCGGTCGAGGACGCGCTCGGGAAGGAGGACCTCGGTGGCGAAGCTCCGGCCCGAGCTTTGGTTGATGACCTCGAGCGCCTTGTTCAGATCCACCCCCGCCTTCCTGAGGGCGAGCAGCCCCTCGGCGGCGGCGAGCAGGACGGCGGCGAGCAGGGTGTTGTTCACCGCCTTGGTGGCGTGGCCGGCGCCCACGGGGCCGAGGTGGACGATCTTCCTGCCGAGGGCCTCGAAAAGCGGCCTTGCCCGCTCGAAATCGGCCGCCTCGCCCCCGACCATGATCGAGAGCGTCCCCGCCTCGGCTCCGGCGGTCCCCCCCGAGACCGGGGCGTCGAGGAAGCGCACCCCGGCTTCGGCGAGCCGGGCGGCGATCTTCCGGCTTTGCTCCGGCTCGCCCGAGGTGCAGTCGATCCAGAGCGTGCCCGGCTTCAGGTGGGGGAGCAGCTTCCCCGCCGCCTCCCAGACCTCGTTCGAGGTGGGGAGGCAGGTAAAGATCGCCTCGGCCCCGGCCAGCTCCTCGAGCCGTTCCGCCGCGCGGGTGCCGTAGGCCTCCGCGTGGGCCTTCGCCTTCGCGGGCGTTCGGTTGTAGACCCAGACCTCGTGACCGGCCGCTTTCAGGTTCTTCGCCATGGGGTAGCCCATGGCGCCGAGCCCGATCCATCCGACCCTCATGCCGCCTCCTTTCGACGAAACCCTCCGGCCATCAGCCGGAAGAGGAGCAAAAAGGGCAGGCTGAAGCCGAGGCTGGTGGCGAGGAAGAGAAGCCGCGTGCCGTCCAGCGGTTCGGCGTAGGCGACGAGCCGCACCAGCCAGCCGGTGGGCACGGCGATCGCCCAGGTAGCGACCAGGGGGGGAAGGCGCGGGTCCCGCCAGGTGCCGGTGAAGGGGGCGACCAGGGACCAGGCGAGGAGGAAGGGCCAGGCGGCGCGGAAGACCTCGCCGAGGACGAGCGCCTTGTGGTGGGCGTAGATCCCGGTGGCGGCGAAGGCGAAAAGGGCGAGGAGATCGGCGAGGGGCCGGCTCATCCTCCCGCCTCCAGAAAGACCCGCTCGGCCCGGTAGGAGGAGCGGACCAGGGGGCCGGAGAAGACCTCCAAAAACCCCATCTCAAGGCCCCATTCCCGGTAGCGGGCGAAGTCTTCGGGGGGCACGTAGCGGGCCACCGGAAGGTGGTGGCGGGTGGGCCTCAGGTACTGGCCGAGGGTGAGCACCTCGACCCCGGCGTCCCGGAGGTCCCGCATCGCCTCCCTGATCTCCTCCTCGGTCTCGCCGAGCCCCACCATCAGGCTCGACTTGGTGAGGTAGGAAAGGCGGTTTTTCTCGCGGTACTCGCGGGCGAAGCGGAGGACCTTGAGGCTTTGGTCGTAGGTCGCCCGGGGGTCGCGGACCCTCGGGGTGAGGCGGCGGACGGTCTCGAGGTTGTGGGCGTAGACGTCGAGGCCGGAGTCGAGCACCTTCTGGACCGCCGCGAGGTCGCCCTGGAAGTCGGGGGTGAGGGCCTCGACCCGGGCCCTGGGCCAGGCCTCCTTGATCGCCCGGAGGGTGGCGGCGAACTGGGAGGCGCCGCCGTCGGCGAGGTCGTCCCGGTCCACGCTGGTGAGGACGACGTAGCCGAGCCGAAGCCTTTTCACTGCCTCGGCCACGCGAAGGGGCTCGAGGGGGTCCACCCAGCCGCGGGGGTTCCCGGTGTGGACGGCGCAGAACTTGCAGGCCCGGGTGCAGACCTCGCCCAGGATCATGATCGTCATCGTGCCGTGACCCCAGCACTCGCCGAGGTTGGGGCAAAGCGCCTCCTGGCAGACGGTATGCAGGCCCAGGTTCTCGACCAGCGCGCGGAGCTCGGCGACCTTGGGCCCGGTGGGAAGGCCCACCTTGAGCCAGGGCGGCTTCTTACCCTCGGCGGGCGGCGGGTTCTTCCGCCGGATGCCCCGTTCCACCCGTTTCACCAAAGACCTCCTCCATCGCCCGGACGAGCCGGGCCTTGACCTCTTCCATGGGCAGGGGGCGGCCGAGGAGTTTCTCGAGGCTCGTCACCCCCCGGTCGCGGATGCCGCAGGGGACGATGAGATCGAAGTCCTCGAGGTTGGTGTTCACGTTTAAGGCGAGGCCGTGGAGCGCCACGCCCTCCCGGACCGCCACCCCGAAGGCGGCGAGCTTTTCCTCGCCCACCCAGACCCCGGCGTAGCCCGGGGTGGCGTAGGCCTCGATGCCGTAGCTTTCGGCGACCTGGATCACCGCGGCCTCGAGCTTCCTCAGAAAGTCCCGGACCCTGCGCTCGACCGGGAAGAGCGGGTAGGCGACGAGCTGGCCGGGACCGTGGTAGGTGACGTCGCCGCCGCGCTCGACCCGGTAGAGCTCGAGCCCGTTCGCCCGGTACCAGGACTCGGGGTACTTGAGGTGCTCCCCGGTGGCCTTTCTTCCCAGGGTGATGACCCGGGGGTGTTCGACGAGCAGGAGGGTCGGCGGGCGGAGGCCCCGGGCGATCTCCCCGTGGAGCTTTTTTTGCAGCTCCCAAGCCTCCTTGTAAGACATGAAGCCGAGGTCGCGGACGGCGAAGGTCACGCCCTTAGTCTACGCGAGCCCCCCGGGGATTTTGCGGCGCGGGTCCACAGTCCGGGATTCGCGGTCGAGGGGGCGCCGCGGGTCGGGCTAGTTCGGCCCTTCGGCGAGGGCACTGGCCCGGTAGCGGTTTAGGAACGCGGCGAGCGCTTCCGGTTCCAGGCGGAAGCTCTCGGGCAAGGCCCGGAGCTCGCCCCGGGCGGTCTCGAAGACCACCGCCTTGGCGAAGGTAACGCCGAGAAGCCGGAAGGCGCGCACCCGGAAGCCCCGGACCTCGCGCCAGGCGTAGCGGTGGCGGTAAAGGAGCGGGCGGTAGGAGAAGCCGAGGGGGTCGAGCTCGAGGGCAAATGCGCGGGGGAAAGCGATCTTGACCCCGAAGACGGCGAGCAGGGGAAGGGCGATCAGGTACTGCCCGGCCATGCCAAAGAGCCCGGCGGCGAGCAGGCCGAGGTAGGGGCCCGCCTGGGCCGGGGGCAGGGTGACCTCCTCGAGCTCCACCGGGTCCAGTCTAGCCGGCGAGCGCTCGCATCGGCGCCCTGAGGGGGATCGCCTGCACCCCCGGGGGCACGGTTCCGGGGTACACGACGTAAGCGGCCTCTTTTGGGCTTCGGATTCAGGCTTCGCCTGACCCCGACGGCCCGGAGCGCTCCGGGACCGAAGGCGGGCAGGAGAACCACCCCGGCGCCGCCGGCCTGGCGGGAAAAACCCTCCGCCCGTTCCCCGGCCGCCCCTGCGCCCGTCCCGCTCGCCGGGCCTGGTCGATGCGTCCCCGCAAGATACGAAAGAGCTCGGATTTACCGAGCCTCCGATCGAGCGCATGCCGCAGCCTGCGGGCGACGATCCCTGCAAGTCATACATCACGATGCCTGATTTGCAGGGTTCTTTCCCTTCGGGGCCCCGGCGGCGAGGGCGTCGGGGTCGCCGTCGATCCCCCGTCGAGCGCGGCCTTCCCCGCGAGCGCCTTTCCCTACGGTGCGTCGTAGCGTAGGGCGGCGTAGCCCACCACCCGGCGGCGGTCGCCGGAGACGTCGCCGCTGGTGCCGTAGGCGAGCAACCTCGGGCGCCAGCCGAGCGCCCGGGCGATCGCCGTCAGCGCGGCCCAGGGATGGCGGCCGCAGGCCTCGGAATCCAGGACTCCTTCTGCGTCCAGGTGAAGGGCCCGGTCCAGGGTCTCGGCGTCGATCCGCCGGGCGGCCTCGTCGGGGTGGTAGTGGGAGAGGTCGGTGGAGACCACGATCAGGTCGCCGGGCTCGAGCACCTCCCGAATCCTGGGCGCGGCCGCGAGCGGGTCGGCCGTGCCAAAGAGCAGGGGAACCAGGGAAAACCCCCCGAGCACCACCTGGAGGAAGGGGAGCTCGACCTCCAGGCTGTGCTCGGCCAGGTGGGGCTTGGCGAGTTCGACGAAGGGCGGCCCCATCGCCAGAAGCCGCGCCACCCGGTCGGCGGCCACCGGCACCTCCCCGAGCGGGGTGGCCCAGGCGGTGAAGGGGCCGGGGGAGATGCCCTCGAAGGCCACGTAGTGGGCTGGGCCGAGGAGCCAGACCACCGGGCGGGCGCCGGCGTAGGGGGCAAGGGCCTTGAAGGCGTAGGCGGCCACCGGTCCGGAGTAGACGTAGCCCGCGTGGGGCGCGACCACCGCCCGAGGAGGGGCGGCGCGCTCCCCGGGCACCTCGGCGAGAAGCCTTGTGACCAGGCTTCTCAGGTCCTCGGGATCGGCGGGGTAGAAGGCCCCCGCCACCGCCGGTTCACGCAGCATGACCTTCCTCCCAGGACCAGACCCCCGGGATCCGGGCCCCGCAGCGGGGACAGACCCCGGGCTCCTTCCAAAGGGTGCGCACGCGGTAGCCCTCGCGGTGGATGACGAGGGCGCCGCAGCTTGGGCAGTAGGTGGATTCGTGCTCGGGGTCGAGGACGTTCCCCAGGTAGACGTACTTGAGCCCCACCTCCCTGGCGATCCGGTAGGCCCGGAGCAGGGTCCCGTGGGGGGTGGGCTTGAGCTCGGGCATCCGGTAGTCCGGGTGGGCGGCGGTGAGGTGCCAGGGGATCTCGGGATTCACCGAGGATAGAAACTCCGCCATCCCCCGGATCTCCTCGTCGGAGTCGTTGTGGCCAGAGAGCAGCAACGTGGTGACCTCGAGCCAGACCCTGCCCTTAAGCTCGGTGCCCGCGAAGCGGATGTTCTCGAGCACCGGCTTCAGCCGCGCGCCCGTGAGCTTCCGGTAAAACGCCTCGGTGAAGCCCTTTAAGTCGATGTTGATGGCGTCGAGGTAGGGCTCCATGTACGCCCAGGTGGGGTGGGTCTCGAAGCCGGAGGAGACGAAGACGTTCTTCATCCCCTCGGCGCGGGCGAGCCGGGCGATCTCCCGGGCGTACTCGATCCAGACCACCGGCTCGTTGTAGGTGTAGGCGATGAGCCGGATCCCCGCCCTTTTCGCGGTTTCCACCACCCGCTCCGGCGGCCAGTCCTCCCCGATCGGGCGGTCGGGCTCGCCGGTCGTTGGGTCCACCTTGAACGCGCGGAACTGGCTGATCTGCCAGTTCTGGCAGAACTGGCAGAAGAGGTTGCAGCCCACGGTCCCGATCGAGAGGATCGGCTCTCCCGGGTGGAAGTGAAAGAGGGGCTTTTTCTCCACCGGGTCCACGTGGACCGCGGAGGCCCTGCCGTAGGTGACGAGGTAGAGCCTGCCGCCGTAGTTCCGGCGGACGCCGCACCTGCCCGCCTCCCCGGGGGGCACGGCGCACCAGTGGTGGCAGGCGGTGCACTGCACCCACCCCCGGGGCAGGGGGCGGTAGAGGTCGCACTCGCGGAGCCTGGCGATCGGTAGCGTGGCCTCGGCCATCCGGCCTCCTTTACATCTACTTGCTCACATTTTATCGCATGAAAGCGGCGGTTTGCGCCCGCGCCCCCTTCGGAAAAGAATGGATTTGTGGGGGACCCCCAGCGGGCGGTATGGGAAGCGCTCGAGCGCATCTACTGGATGAGCGCCCTGGCGCTCGGGGTGGTGGCGTTCGGGCTCGAGCTCGCCCTGGGATCGGCCCCCCTCACCCTGCTCGGCGGGCTTTACCTGGCGATCACGCTCTTTTTTTACCTCGGGCCACGCAGGATCGTCCTCCACCTGCTCTACGCCGTGGCCAGCACCCTGGTGATGCTCCGGGTCGTGCCCGAGCTGCCCCTCGCCGGCGACTCCCGGGACTTCGCCGCCGCCATCCTGGTGCTCGCCACCCTGGCGCTCGGGACCTACGGCGGGCCCCTGTGGGCGGGTCTTGGGGCGCTTGCGGTGGCGGCGTTCTTCCCCGGCCCGGGCCCTTACCAGCGCGTCGCGCTCCTCGGCGTGCACGCCCTCGCCGGGTACCTGGGGGTACGGATACGCGGCTGGATCGGCGAGCTCGCCCGGGTGCAGGCCCGGCTGGACTGGATCGCCCACCACGATCCCCTCACCGGGCTTGGAAACCGGCGCTCGCTGGAGGCGGCCTTCCTTGAAGGGGGGTGGCGCTACCTAAGCCTCTGGGACCTCGACCAGCTCAAGCGGATCAACGACGAGCAGGGCCACGCCGCCGGCGACGCCGAGCTGGTGCGGTTTTCCCGCGTGCTCGCCTCCGAGTCCCGGTCGACCGATCGCTTTTTCCGCACCGGGGGCGACGAGTTCGTCGGCCTCCACCGGGACGCGGCGCCTCCCCAGGGGCTGGTGGATCGGGTACGCCGGAGGTTCCCGGCGGTGAGCGTGGGGTTCGTTCCCCTCGTCGGGGGGCTCGAGGCCGCGATCGCCGAGGCCGACCGGGCGATGTACCGCGACAAGGCCCGCCGCCGTTCGGCCGGGTAGACTGGGCCCGGTGCGCATCGCGCTGGGAAGCGAGAGCGGGGTCAAGAAAAAGGCGCTTCTCCGGGCGCTCTCCGCGCTCGGGGCGCGGGCCGAGCTGGTCGCCCTGGCGGTGCCCGGGGCCCCGGCCCAGCCCCTCTCCGAGGCCGCCACCGAGGAGGGGGCGGCCTTTCGCGCCTGGTACGCGAAAAAACACGGCCACGCCGAACTCGGGGTAGGGCTTGAGGGCGGGGTGGACCTGGATTCCGGGTGGCTCACGATGTACGCCGCCACCACCGACGGCGGGCGGCTCGCCCTCGGCCGGGGTCCCTCGGTGCCGCTTCCCGAGGAGGTGCTCGCCGCCCTCCGCCGGGGCGCCGAGCTCGGGCCCTACCTCCGGGAGCGCTTTGGTGCGGAGGCGGCGCAGAAGGGGGCGGTCTGGGTCTTCTCCGGAGGCGCGATGACCCGGGAGGAGGCGCTCGCCGCCGCGGCCCGGCTGGCCCTGGGGCCGTTCTTGGGGGATCGGGGTGGCCTGGGTTCTCCTTAGCTACCTCATGGGCTCGGTGCTCTTCGGGGTGGTGCTCGGCTACCTCCTGAAGGGCTACGACATCCGCCGGGACGACCTTCCCGGGGGCTCGGGCTCGTTTCGCCGGCTCGGACCCCTTTGGGGGGTGGCGGTGGCGGTGCTGGACGCCGCCAAGGGGGCGCTCGTCGCCTACCTCGCCCTGCCCCGCCCCGAGCTCCTTCCCTACATGGCGGGGGCGGTGGTGGCGGGGCATTGCTGGCCGGTCTTCTTTGGCTTCCGGGGGGGCGGGGGGATCGCGCCCACGGCGGGCTTCTTCCTGGTCTACGCCCCGGGTCCGGTGCTCGCCGCGCTCGCTATGGGCCTTTCGGTGGCGGCGGTCTACCACCTCCTCTACTGGCGGCGGACGCGGCGGGGGATCTACCCGATCCCCTTCGGCGCCATCCCCGCCGTGCCCTTTCTCCTCTACCTTCTCCGGGGCGACCCGGCGGGGCTGAAGGCGGCGCTTTTTACCGGGCTCGCCATGGGGGCCCGGGCCCTCCAGATGCTCCTTCGGGGCCGATAAACTGGGTGCATGAAGATCCTCCGCTTCGGGAACGGGCAGTACGGCGTGCTCGAGGGCCCCTGGGTCTACGCCACCGA